>NZ_JANJZL010000029.1:0-4350 GCF_024623155.1 Anaerosalibacter massiliensis | reverse complement strand
TTATAATTAATTTTAGTATGTGATTTCATTGCAGATAAATTATACTAAAAAACAGGTCGAAGAGCTACCGCTCTTCGGCCTGTTTTACTTTTATGGGCTTTTTATTTTGAAACAGCCCCTTTTTTATTGTATTTGTGGCAAATAATATTATATTGGGTATATATTATATAGCGGATTTTAATGAGATGATTTTAAAACTCAAAATTGCATAAATTATATAGTATAAAATTCATATACATATGTAATATAAGATTTATAGGAAGGGTGGATTTAAAATGAAAAAGTGGACTATGTTAGTGTTAGTTATAATAATTTCAATTAGTTTAATTGGTTGCGGAAATAACCAAAATGTTAAGAGGGATTCTAGAAAATTAAATGTAGTAACAACAACTACTATATTGGCAGATATAGTTAAAAATATAGGTGGAGATAAATTAGAAGTAGAGGCCTTAATGGGACCGGGGATAGATCCTCATCTCTATAAAGCAAGTGCTGGAGATGTTCAAAAAATGATGAATGCTGATTTTATAATATTTAACGGACTTCATCTTGAGGGAAAAATGTCAGATGTATTTGAAAAACTAAATAAAAGCGACGTAAAAACTATAGCGGCTGCTGATGTACTTGATAATTCTAAGTTAATAGAATCAGAAGAGTTTGAGGGAAACTACGATCCTCATATATGGTTTGATGTAAAGCTTTGGATGGAAATAGTAGATGTTATAAAAGATAATCTTATAGAATTAGATAGTGAAAATAAAGACATCTATATATCAAACTCTGAAAAATATAAAGATGAACTTAAAAAATTAGATGAGTATGTAATTAGCAGGGCTAAGGAACTTCCAGATGATAAAAGAATACTTATAACAGCTCATGATGCTTTTAGTTACTTTGGTAAGGCTTATGGCTTTCAGGTAAAGGGTTTACAAGGGATAAGTACAGCTGCTGAGGCTGGAACATTAGATGTAAAAGAGCTAGCAGATTTTATATCAGAAAAAGAAATACCTGCAATATTTATTGAGTCTTCTGTTCCAACAAAAAATATTGAGGCATTACAAGCGGCGGTAAAAGACAGAGGGTTTAATGTAGAAATAGGTGGAGAGCTATTTTCAGATTCTCTAGGAGATCCAGGGACAGAAGAAGGAACTTATATAGGAACTGTAAAGTTTAATATAGATACTATTGTAGATGCTTTACTTAAAGGAGTGAATTAATATGAATTATGTGGTAATAGCTAATGATTTAACAGTTGCGTACCATAAAAAACCAGTATTATGGGATATAGATTTAGAAATACCAGGTGGAGTTTTAATGGCAATAGTTGGACCAAATGGAGCGGGAAAATCTACTCTTATAAAAACTATGCTTAATATGATAGAACCTGTAACAGGAGATACTAAATTTTGGGGTGAAAGTTATGAAAAACAGAGAAAGAAAATAGGATATGTGCCTCAAAGAGGAAGTGTTGATTGGGATTTCCCTACTAATGTATTAGATGTTGTAACTATGGGAACCTATGGAAAACTAGGTTGGATAAAAAGACCAGGAAAGAAAGAGAAAGAAAAAGCTATAGAAGCTCTTGAAAAAGTAGATATGTTATCTTTTGCAGATAGACAAATAAGCCAACTTTCAGGTGGACAACAACAGAGAGTATTTTTAGCTAGAGCACTTGTTCAAAATGCTGATATTTATTTTATGGATGAGCCATTCCAAGGAGTGGATGCTAAAACTGAAAGAGCTATAATAAACATATTAAGAGAATTGCGTAGTATGGGGAAAACTGTTGTTGTAGTTCATCATGATTTACAGACAGTACAAGAATATTTTGATTGGGTTACACTTTTAAATAAAGTAATAATAGATAGTGGACCAGTAGAAAAGGTATTTAATGAAGAAAATTTAATGAAGGCATATAAAAGTAAAGTAGATAAATTATTGAAATAGAATTGGAGGGATATCATGGACTTAATCAATATATTTTCAGACTATACTCTTAGAACAGTAGCTTTAGGTTCTGCTTTACTTGGTGCTATTAGTGGTGCAATAGGTTCTTATGCAGTATTGCGAAAGCAAGGTCTTATAGGGGATGCTGTTTCTCACGCAGCATTGCCAGGAATAGGGGTAGCCTTTCTTTTAACTGGTTCAAAAAATATTGAGTGGCTTTTATTAGGTGCTTTTATATCAGGTTGGATTGCTATATATATAGTTAATAATATAACTAAACATAGTAGGACCAAATATGATAGTGCATTAGGAACTATGCTATCAGTATTTTTCGGATTAGGTTTAGTTATTTTAACGTATATACAAAAAATACCAGATTCTAATCAAGCTGGACTTGAGGGATTTTTATTTGGTCAGGCTTCAACTCTTTTAAAGAGAGATATTATAGTAATGGCCATAGTTGGTGGAGGGATTATATTTATAATTACATTACTATGGAAAGAATTTAAATTGCTTTCCTTTGATCCAGAATTTTGCCAAGTTTCTGGGTTTCCTATAGATAAATTAGATTTAATCCTTACAACCTTAATAGTTATAGCAATAGTTACAGGTCTTCAAACAGTAGGTGTAGTTCTTATGAGTGCTATGATTATAGCACCTGCTGTAGCAGCACGTCAATGGACAGACAAATTAAGTATTATGGTTATTATAGCTGCAATATTTGGAGCTATTTCAGGGATAATAGGCACTTTAATAAGCTCTTCTACAAGAAATTTGCCTACTGGACCAGTAATAGTGGTAATAATAAGTTCTATAGCTATTATATCCTTATTTATTGCACCAGGTAGAGGGATTATATGGAGAAAAATAAGAGATAAGAACAATAAAAAGCAATTAAATAGAAATATAGTTTTAAATAATCTTTATAATTTAAATAAAAGCAGTAATAAATCTTCAGGATATAAAATAGAAGATTTATCCATATCCCAACATGAATATAGTTTTTCTATAAAAACTATAGAAGAAGAATTAAGAAAATTAGAGGTATTAGGATTAGCAGAGAAAAATAATAACAATTGGAATATAACAAGAAAAGGTATGAATGAAATAGAAGAGTTGAGGGGAGGTTTAGAGGAATGAGTGTACAAATGGAAATACAAATTATAGCTATAGTTGTAGCCTTGGCTTGCTCAACATTAGGAGCATTCCTTATACTAAGAAAAATGGCAATGATGGCTGATGCTATAGGGCATACTATATTATTTGGGATTGTAATTGCATTTTTTATAACCCATGATTTAAATTCTCCATTGTTAATCGTAGGAGCAGCTTTAACTGGAACTTTAACAGTTTTCTTAGTAGAATCTATAAATAAAACTAAATTAGTAAGTGAAGATTCCTCTATTGGACTTATATTTCCCCTGCTTTTTAGTATTGGAATAATACTTATAAGTCTATATGCAGGAGATGTACATTTAGATACAGATGCAGTTTTATTAGGAGAAATAGCCTTTGCACCCTTTGATAGGTTTGTAGTTAATGGAGTAGATATTGGACCTAAATCACTTTATATTATGGGAACAATATTATTTATAAACATAATATATGTTTCAATATTTTTTAAAGAACTGAAGATATCTACTTTTGATCCTAACCTTGCTATGGTTTTAGGAATATCGCCAGGTATTATGCATTATTCTCTTATGACCCTTGTATCTTTAACTTCAGTAGGAGCTTTTGATGCAGTAGGAGCTATATTAGTAGTAGCATTCATGGTTGGTCCTCCTGCAGCAGCTTATATTTTGACAGATGATTTAAAAAGGATGATATTTTTAAGTGGAGTTATTGGAATAATTTCTGCTATATCAGGATATTGGATATCTCATATTTTAGATGTAGCTATTGCAGGAATGATGGCTGTTATGGTAGGAATTATTTTCTTGTTAGTTTTCTTCTTTGCTCCAGATAAAGGTCTTATTTCTATAATGAGAAGGAAGAAAAGACAGAAATATGATTTTGCTAAAATATCTTTCCTAATGCATGTAATAAATCATGAAGGAGAAGATGATGAAAAAGAAGAGTTAGGTATAGATACAATTCATAAACATTTAAAATGGGAAAAAGGCTTTATTAAAGATATAATAAATAGTCTTAATAGGAGTAACTTAGTATATATAGAAGATAATATTGTCAAAGTTACAGATGAAGGCAGAAATTTAGCTATTTCTAATGCTGAAGAGATAGTTAACGGAATATAAAAATGAATGTTAAATAAAAAAATGGGGCTGTTTCATAACTGATTTATCAGTTATGAAACGCCTCTTTTTTTATGTTCAAGTTGACAACTGAAGTACCTAAGTTTCCATAAATTTAAATATATTTTTCTTAGTCTAATTTTAGGTA
>NZ_JANJZL010000028.1:0-5851 GCF_024623155.1 Anaerosalibacter massiliensis | reverse complement strand
CAGGATTAGATGTAGATGATTTTGCACCTAGACTTTCATTTTTCTTCAATGCTCATAACAATTTATTGGAGGAGATAGCTAAATATAGAGCGGCAAGAAGGATTTGGGCTAAGATAATGAAAAATAGATTCAAAGCTAAAAATGAAAAATCCATGAAACTTAAATTCCATACACAAACAGCAGGATGTACATTAACAGCTCAACAACCAGATAACAACATAATAAGAGTAACTGTTCAAGCATTGGCAGCAGTTCTTGGAGGAACTCAATCTCTACATACTAATTCTAGAGATGAGGCATTAGCCTTACCAAGTGAAGAATCTGTAAGAATTGCCCTTAGAACTCAACAAGTCTTGGCTTATGAAAGTGGAGTTACTGAAACTATAGATCCATTAGCAGGTTCCTATTATATAGAATCTTTAACAGATCAAATAGAAGAAGAAGCTATGAAATATATTGAAAAAATAGATGAATTAGGAGGAATGCCACAAGCAGTAGAAAAAGGTTATGTACAAAAAGAAATACAAAATAGCTCTTATAAATATCAAATGGAAGTAGAATCAAATGAAAGAATAGTAGTTGGGGTAAATAAATTCCAAACAGAGGAAAAACATCATGAAGATATATTAAAAGTTGATCCTGAAGTAGAAAGACTCCAAAAGGAAAAAATAAATAAATTGAAATCTACAAGAAATAATGATGAAGTTAAGAAAAATTTAGCAAATCTAAAGAAGTTAGCAAAAACAGATGAAAATCTAATGCCATATATATTATCAGCAGTTAAATCCTATGCTACATTAGGAGAGATATGTGATGTTTTAAGATCTGTATTTGGTGAATATGAACAATCTGTAATTTTATAGGGAGGGACTAAAATGGATATGCCAATTAGAGTATTAGTAGCAAAACCTGGACTTGATGGACATGATAGAGGAGCAAAAGTTATAGCAAGATCCTTAAGAGATGCAGGAATGGAAGTTATATATACAGGACTTAGGCAAACTCCTGAGCAAATAGTAGCTGCAGCTATACAAGAAGACGTAGATGTTGTTGCCATGAGTATTTTGTCTGGAGCACATAACCATCTATTCCCCAAAGTAGTCAATCTTCTTAAAGAACAAGGAGCAGATGATATATTAATAATAGGTGGAGGGGTTATACCAGAAGATGATATACCAGAATTAAAAAAATCTGGAGTTAAAGCAATATTTACGCCAGGTACCTCTACTAAAGATGTAGTTAAATATATAGAGAATCATATAAAAAGATAGTATAGGTGGTGCTTTAAATTGAATTTAGAAGAAAGATTGCTTCATGGAGACAAAAGAGCTTGTGCTAGAGTCATAACTATAATGGAGAATAATCAAAAAAAGGCTTTTGAAATCATAAGAAATAACTATCATAAAACTGGTAATGCCTATGTTATAGGAATTACTGGACCACCTGGTAGTGGAAAAAGTACTCTTACTGACAGACTTACAAGAGAGCTTTTAAACAGAGGAAAAAAAGTAGGAATTATAGCTATAGATCCTACTAGCCCTTTTACCGGTGGTGCAATACTTGGAGATAGGATTAGAATGAATGATTTATCTTTAAATGAAAATGTATTTATTAGAAGTATGGGGACTAGAGGTTCATTAGGAGGACTTTCTAAAGCTGCTCAAGGTGCAATAAAGGTTTTAGATATTTATGGTGTAGACTATATTTTCGTAGAAACAGTAGGGGTAGGTCAATCAGAAATAGATATAGTCAAAGCAGCAGATACAGTACTTATGGTTATGGTCCCTAATTTAGGTGACGATATACAAGCTATAAAAGCAGGAATAATGGAAATAGCTGATATATTTGCTATAAATAAATCAGATATAGATGGAGCAGATAAAACTCAAGTTGAAATTGAAATGAATCTAGATTTAAACCAAGGAGAAGATTATAGACCACCAGTTTTAAAAGTATCGGCAAGGAAAAATGAAGGTATTGGAAGTTTAGTAGATGAGATAGTTGGACATAGAGAATATTTAGAAGAAACAGGGGAGCTAAAAAAGAGAAGGAAACGTAATACAAAGATGGAAATACTAAATCTTGTGGAAGAAGAACTTATGGAGATAATATTTTCAAAAATGAAAAAAGAATCTAGTTTTGATGCAATAATAGATAATGTTGTCTCTAGAAAGCTAGATCCATATACTGCTAGAGACAATATAATTAAATTAATTTAATTATAAGGAGGTTAGAAATATGGTGGAAAAAGTAGATCATATTGGCATAGCTGTTAAAGATTTAGAAAAGGCTCTAAAGTTTTATGAAGAAATGTTAGGATTAAAATGTGAGGGGACGGAAGTAGTAGAAGAACAAAAAGTGAAAGTGGCATTCCTTCCCATGGGAGATACGGAAGTAGAATTACTTGAGTCCACAGAACCTAACGGTCCAATAGCAAAGTATATAGAAAAAAGAGGTGAGGGCATACAACATATAGCTTATAGAGTTGATAATATAGAAAAAGCAATAGAAGAAATGAAGGAAAAAGGTATAAGGATGATTGATGAAAAACCTCGCTATGGAGCAGGAGGAGCTAAAATTGCATTTGCACATCCAAAGGATACCTATGGTGTTTTAATAGAACTATGTGAAAGGGATTAATGCAAAAAGGAGGCTAAAAATGGATAGTAAACTTGAAAGACTTGTAAAGACAAAGGAAAAGATAAAGCTTGGTGGTGGAGAAAAGAGAATAAAAAAACAGCATGAAAAAGGAAAACATACAGCAAGGGAAAGAATAGATATGTTACTTGATGAAGACAGTTTTGTTGAAATAGATGCATTTGTTAAACATAGATGTAATAATTTTGGAATGGAGAAAGTAGAAACACCTGGTGAAGGGGTGGTAACTGGTTATGGAACTGTAGACGGAAGATTAGTATTTGTATATGCTCAAGATTTTACAGTACTAGGTGGTTCTCTTGGAGAAATGCATGCAGCAAAAATATGTAAGGTTCAAGAAATGGCAATTAAGATGGGAGCACCAATTGTAGGATTCAATGACTCTGGAGGAGCTAGAATTCAAGAAGGTGTAGATGCACTATCAGGCTATGGAAAAATATTTTATAGAAATACTAAAGCTTCAGGAGTAATACCTCAAATAACTGCTATCATGGGTCCTTCAGCTGGCGGAGCCGTTTATTCCCCTGCTATTACAGATTTTATATTCATGGTAGAAAAAACTAGTATGATGTTTATTACTGGTCCACAAGTAATAAAGACAGTAACAGGAGAGGAGGTAAGTCAAGAAGAACTAGGAGGAGCTATGACTCACAATAGAACTAGTGGAGTAGCTCATTTTGTAGACAGTAGTGAAGAAGAGTGTATTGAAAGAATAAAAAAACTTTTAAGTTTCTTACCTTCTAATAATTTAGAAGATCCACCATATGTGGAAACAGAAGATGACATAAATAGAATAGAGGATAAATTAAATGAAATAGTACCAGAAAATCCAAATAAACCTTATGATATGAAAGAAATAATAACTACTATAGCAGACGACGGAGATTTTTTTGAAGTGCAACCATATTTTGCTCAAAATATTATTACAGGATATATGAGAATCAATGGAAAGACTGTAGGGGTTATAGCTAATCAACCAAAAATACTAGCAGGTTGTCTTGATATAAATGCTTCAGATAAGGCAGGAAGATTTATAAGGACTTGCGATGCTTATAATATACCATTATTAAATTTAGTAGATGTACCTGGATTTTTACCTGGAACTGAACAAGAATATGGTGGAATTATAAGACATGGTGCTAAAATGCTCTATGCTTATAGCGAAGCTACAGTACCAAAGGTAACAGTAATAATAAGGAAAGCCTATGGCGGAGCCTATATAGCTATGTGCAATAAAGAACTAGGTGCAGATCAAGTATTTGCATGGCCAAATGCTGAAATAGCTGTTATGGGACCAGATGGAGCAGCAAATATAATATTTAAACATGAAATAAAAGATTCAGAAGATCCAGTAGAAACAAGGGCAGAAAAAATAGAAGAATATAGAGATACAGTAGCAAATCCATATATTGCAGCAGGTCATGGATATGTAGATGATGTAATAATACCAAGTACTACAAGACAAAGATTGGCATCTGCTTTTGATATGCTTCAAAGTAAAAGGGAAACAAATCCAGCTAAGAAACATGGAAATATTCCCCTATAAAGAGGTGATTTGAATTGTTAGGTAACAAAGTAACTATGGGACAAAGTTTAATGGTTACTGTTTTTAGTATGGTAATAGTATTTTTAGCTTTGCTTATAATATCTTATTTAATTAAAGGTCTTCAAAATTTTTCACAAAAAGATAAGAAAAAAAGTAAAGAAACTATTGAAAATATTGATTTAGTAAATAGTGAAAAAGGAGTGGAAAAAGCTGAAGAGTCCTTAAATGATGAAGAATTAGTTGCAGTGATAGCGGCAGCTGTTGCGGCTAGTATAGGTGTAGATGTATCTAATGTGAAAATAAAAAGTATCAAAAGAGTTTCTCAAAACACTCCAATTTGGTCAAAGGTAGGAAGGGAAGAACAAATATTTAATAGATTATAGGAGGTTTGAAAATGAAAAATTATTTAATAAGGGTTAATGGAAATGAATATGAAGTGGAAGTAGAAGAAATATCTAATAGTAAAAATAATAGTGCAGCATCTTCTAAAATAGTAGAAGCGCCAAAACCAAACCCAGCACCAAAAGCAGCGCCAAAGCCACAACCTAAACAAGAAGTAAATATTCCACAAGGAGCGGAATCTATAGAAGCTCCTATGCCTGGAACTATACTTAGTATAAATGTAAATGAAGGAGATGAAGTAAAAGCTGGTGAAGTACTGTTAATTCTTGAAGCTATGAAAATGGAAAATGAAATACTATCTCCAAGAGATGGAAAAGTGGCAGCTATGCATACGGAAAAAGGAGCATCAGTAAGTACAGGAGATAAATTAGTATCTATTGAATAACTTCTGGAACAAATTCATTGGGAAAGGAAGGTATATTAAATGCTACTGGAAATATTGAAAGAATTTCTATTGAGTACAGGATTTGCTGCCATAACTTTTAAAGAAATAATAATGATGATTATATCGTTTATACTACTTTACTTAGCTATAAAGAAAGAATATGAACCCTTATTGTTAGTACCAATAGCTTTTGGAATGCTCCTTACAAATCTTCCTTTAGGAGGATTAATGGAATCACCTAAAGATGGTCAGTTAGGAGGACTATTGTATTATCTATATCAAGGAGTAGAACTTGGAATATATCCTCCCCTTATTTTTTTAGGTGTAGGAGCTATGACAGATTTTGGACCACTTATTGCAAATCCTAAAAGCATATTATTAGGGGCGGCAGCCCAGTTTGGAATATTTATAACCTTTATAGGAGCTATAGCTTTAAAATTTACAGGACCAGAATCAGCAAGTATTGGAATAATTGGAGGAGCCGATGGACCTACAGCTCTTTATTTAACTAGCAGACTTGCTCCTCATTTATTAGGACCAATAGCAGTTGCAGCATATTCTTATATGGCATTAGTACCTATTATTCAGCCTCCTATAATGAAGGCTTTAACTACAGAAGAAGAAAGAAAAATAGTTATGGAACAATTAAGACCCGTATCAAAGAAAGAAAAAATAATATTTCCAATATTAGTAACAGTATTTGTAGTACTACTTCTTCCATCAGCAGCACCTCTTATTGGAATGTTAATGATGGGGAATTTATTTAGAGAATCTGGAGTAGTAGAAAGGCTTTCACAAACAGCACAAAATGAACTTGTAAATATAATAACTATATTCTTAGGAGTTACAGTAGGAGCTAC
>NZ_JANJZL010000027.1:0-6539 GCF_024623155.1 Anaerosalibacter massiliensis | reverse complement strand
TTGCTTTATAATTAATTTTAGTATGTGATTTCATTGCAGATAAATTATACTAAAAAACAGGTCGAAGAGCTACCGCTCTTCGGCCTGTTTTACTTTTATGGGCTTTTTATTTTGAAACAGCCCCTATTAGTAAATTTATAATTTCTTTTTATTATAATAGGATAAATAATAAACAATAATCGCCTTGTAATTACAAGGCGATTATTGTTTATTTATATATAAAACTATTTTTTTAAATATGAAGCTTTAAAATACTTCCTATTTTATTACATTGTCTATCAATAAATTATATATATAATTTACTTCTTTTGATTCTTTTAACGAAATCATCATATCTTCCTTTGAGAAAAAATTAATTAATTTTTGTAAAACTTTCACTTGTTGAGAAGGATCTTTCACTGCCAACATAAAAACTAATTCTACATCTATATCTTCAGTTCCACTTCCCATTTCTTTAAAACTTACGGGTTGTTCTAATGTTGCTACTAAAATAGCTGATTTATTAACATATTCAGATTTTGCATGAGGTAATGCAACTTTAACACCTGAAGTTGGTAACCCCGTAGGATACTTTTCTTCTCTATTTAATATTGCTTCTTTAAAATTTTCTTTTACATAGTCTTGTTTATATAATTCATCTGAAAGTTTAGATAATAGCTCCTTTTTACTATCTGCTTTTACATCTATATATATAAGTTCTTTTTTAAGCATATTCATATCTTCCAATCTAATAAACCTCCTGTGTTCATTTTAAAGTCTATTGTATAATAACTTCTATATTTATCAATTTATATTAGAATTTAAATAGAGAAAAGACTTTCCAGACCTTTTCTCTATTCCTAACTTCAATTTCATCTTTACCTATAAATATTTTTTTAATTTATAAGCTTTGACAACAAGCCAACAATTATATTTCCAATGTTATATCCAAAGAACCCATCTGTAACCATTCCTGAAACTTCTACTCCTGTAATCTTCATCATAGCTGTTGCCTCAGGTGCAAAATAGTTAGATAGTAGCACTATAAAAAACAAACTCACTGCTGAAGTAATAAATGTTCTTAATACATTGCCCTTACTAGCCATTGCACACATAGGAATTACATAACATACTCCTCCTAATAATCCTACAGGAAAGTAAGACATATTTGGAATTAAAAAAGCAAATAAAATTACAATAGGTAAACAAAGTACTGTAACTGTAACAACTGTTGGATCACCTAACCCTAGTGCAATGTCCATACCAATATTTAATTCAGCATCATCTCCAATTTTTTCCCTCATATATTCTTGTGCTGAGTTACCTATAATTGATAATCCTTCCATCATGATACTTACCATTCTTGGTATTAATATTAAAACAGCAGATATTCCCATTCCTATAGTCAAACAAGTAGTCCATGGTTGTTTAGTTAGAGCTCCTAAAAATACACCTATAATTAAACCTATTACAGCTGGGTCACCAAGAAATCCAAGCTTTTCTGCCATTTTATCCATACTAATATCTACTTTATTTAATCCAGGAATAGCATCTATTATTTTATTTATTACATAAGACACTGGATAAATTAAAGTTATATAAGAAAATGTAGAACAAGTGGTCCCTTCCAATCCGAAGTACTCCTGCCATTTAGGAGCTATTTTTTGAGATACAAATAATGTTATAACTGATAAAAGCACTGTAATTGCTAAGCCAAGTACTGCACTATCAAATAAGGCATAAGCCATAGCACCAGGAATTAAAAAATGTATAAAATTCCATATATCAACATTCATAACATTAACTACTTTTAACCTGAGTAATATAACATTAATTGCAAATATTATAAAAACGGCAATAGGAGCAAAAGCAACTCCCCAAGAAGCTCCGCCAATAGCAGCAAAGCCTACGTCAACAGTTGTAAAGCCACTACCCATAGCTTCATAATATTTTGTAGCTGGTGAAATACTTCTCATCAATAAATCTATAACTAAACTTAATCCTTGGAAACCAATACCTACAAACAATCCAGCTTTCAAGGCTTTTCCAAACTTCATTTTAAAGAAAAGCCCTAACAACAAAATCATAATAGGCAACATAATAGCCGGACCTAATTTAAGGATACTTTGTATAATATTAACCATATCTATCCTCCCCAATTTAATTTTCTAGAATTTTTTTACATTCATTGATTATTTGTTCTTCTATTTTTTTACGATTTATACCTGAAATTAATCCAAATACACTAATAAGTGGCTTGTCCAATGCCTCATTATATTTTGAAGTAACTAAAATTAAATCAACATTATCTTGTCTACTTGGAATTTCGCTAAATGTACATGTTGAAATTTCAAATGGTATACCTTCTTCTTTTAAAAGATCTTTTACATTTTCTTGAGCAACTGTAGATGTTGCAACTCCACTTCCACATGCTACTAAAATTTTTACTGTATTTTTCATATTTATTTCCTCCCTTTAAAATATAACTTATGGTTTTAAAACTACCTTCAATGCTTCTCCCAATTTTACCAATTCTATAGCTTGATTAATATTATCTAATGGCATTACATGAGTTATTATTTTTTCCGACGGAAATCTATCTGAAATTGATAACTCAAATGCTTTTTTAACCTGAATACTATTACTTGCATAATGACCATAAATCCATATGTTATTATAATGTAAATAATTAGTATCCAGTTTTGTCAAAGTATCTCCAGCAACTCCACCAAAGAAAACTACTATGCCACCCTTCTTAGCCATAAATATAGCTTGCTGTTGGGATAGAGTTGAAGGATTTGCTGAAATTACCTTATCTGCACCTTTTCCATTTGTAATTCTTCTTACACCTTCAATAGGATCTTCCTTTGTACTATTTATGACATAGTCTACACTAAACTTTTTAGCTATCTCAAGACGACTATCATTGATTTCAACCATAATCACCTTTTCAGCACCACGAAGTTTAGCTAATAAAGAATGAAAAATACCTATTGGACCAGCACCAAGAATGACTACAGTATCTCCCAATCTAATATCTATATTTTCTTGACAAGCATAAACTGATGACAAGGGCTCTGCTAAAGTAGCTGCTTCTATACTTACTCCCTCTGGCACACGGTAAATTGCTCCTCTTTCTACTCTCTTCTTTGTATAAGAAATGTATTCAGCAAAACCTCCTGGACATTGAGTATAGTCTTCTGTATCAATACAATTTTCACTATGACCACTACGACAATACTCACATTTTAAACAATGTGCCATAGGATATATATATACTCTTTCTCCTACTTTGTATTCCTCCACCTTAGGATCAACCTCATCTATAACCCCTACAATTTCATGTCCATATATATGTGGATAATCTCCTTTTCTTGAATCTGTTGTTAAATTTCTAATATCTGAACCACATAATCCTACTGCTTCTACCTTTAAAACAAAGCCTCCATCAGGACAATCTGGTTTCTCTACTTCTTCAATTCTAATATCATTTGGACCATACATAACAGCTGCTTTCATTTTTTTCCTCATAGAAATTCTCCTCCCAATGATATTTATTTAATATTATTATTTTTATCTTTGCTAGCAGAATATTTCATTTTTAAAATCTCTATTTCCTTTTCTGGAATATCTACAGGTATTCCAATTTTTGTAGCTATAAAATAAGTCTTGATAACTTCCTCTGCAGTCTCAATTAACGCAGCACAAGACTCCATATCTTTCTCTACACATATAACACCATGATTACCAAGTAATACAATATTTGATTCTTTTAATGCATCACTTAATCCATTACAAATTTCCAATGTACCTGGTTGTCCATAAGGTAAACAAGGAATCTTATTTATTGCTAGTAAAAAAGATGTAGAACAATTGATCTCTATCGATTTATTACAGTAAGCATATGCAGTAAGAAAAGGTGCATGAGAATGAACAACAGCTCTACAATCTGGCCTTGCTTCAATGGCTGCCTGATGTAGCAAATATTCACTAGATCTTTTAACTTCTCCATCTATCTGTTTGTCATTTTTTAAAACTGCAACCATTTCCTCTTTAAGATCTGCTTTTCTCTTTCTCGTTGGTGTAATATAAAGTAAATCTTCATTAGGATCATATATTGAAATATTTCCCTCCAGTGTATTCACAAGCCCCTTCTTATCTAATAGTTTTGAATACTTAACTATTTCTTGTTTAAAACTAACTTTCATTATAAACACCTCCTGATTTTAAGTTTCTATTGAATTCTTGTTCATAATATGCAATTACATTAAAAAGGCTTTCAGAAGTCTTAGCTTTTCTAATATCTCTATGAAATCCATCTAATTTCAAAATATTCACCAATGTGAACAAAGCCTTCAAATGTGCTTTATTATCTATAGTACTCATTACACAAACAAATTCTATAGGATCTAATTCTTTTATTCCATATTCTACAGGCTTACTTAGACGTATCAAACTCATTCCTAAACGATTAACTCCTTGATCATATTTACTATGAGGTAGTGCAAAGCCTTTTGATATAACAATATATGGACCATTTTTTTCTACATTGTTAATCATAGATTCTGTATATCTTTGATTAATGTCTCCATTTTTTTCTAATATTCTAGCTGCTTTTCTAATAGAATCTCTCCAGTCCTTTGCCAATACATCTATTTCTATATTTTCTACTCCTAATAATTCAGAAAGACCAATAGCATTTATAAAATTATTTTTTATACTTTGGGGAAGTGTATAATTTTTATTTATTTTTTTAAATCCTCTTATACTGTCCATTTTTATATCATCTAGCTTTTTATCAATATTTACAATATCTTCTATACCTAATATTGGTGATACATGTATATACTCAAATCCATAGCCATCCAATGGTATAGTCGATATAATCAAGTCTGCATGTTGCAAAGATACGTTTTCCAATTGGTGAAGGGATAAAACTTCTATTATAATAAAATCAAAATACTTAAGCAGCTGTTCTTTTAATAGCTGTGAAGTACTTATTCCGTTATTGCATACAATTATTACAGAAAGATCCTTGACACTTTTCTTTTTCTTCTCAATAGCTACACATATATAAACAACAATGAATTTAATATCTGTATAACTAATTTCTTTTTTTGCATATTCTTCTAATATCTTTATATTTTCTTCTACTGCTTTTAAAACTACTTTATTTTTTTCAACTATCTTATCAATACCAAAATATTCAGGATACTTTATACCAGAACTACTAAAAAGACGCTCTAAATGACTAGATAGATTCATAAACAAATTATAATCATTATTCAAATTTATATTTAAAGAACTAGAAACTAACTCAATAAACTTTCTAGTAACCATTTGAATCTTTATAATATCTGGATTGTTCACTTCTCTTCTTATATAATTAAGTCTTCCTAACATCTCTTGTAATAACCCAAATTCATCTTCTTCAATCTCCAGATCAAAATACTGTCCTATTCTTTTTAATAAATCAGTAGCCATCTTTCCATTCTTTTGACAATTATCTGTTTTCTTCTTCATTTCAACTATTTCACCATAGGATATCCTTATGATCATAAAATATAAATAATAGGATAGTCTTTCTAATGAGATATCTGTAAAATATGTTTTATTCTCATACTCGACCTCTTTTATAATTTTATAGATAATTTCTAAATTGCCCTCAATTTTTGTTCTTTTTAAATCAATAAACTTATTTAAAGTTTCTTGCTTTAAAAATCTAGCTACCAATTCTGTATCATTTATAATAATATTAAGAATAGCTTTACGAATATTTCTTTCTAATCCATGTATCTTTAATCCTTTATTAGATAGTGAGAATACTTCCAAATTAAAATCCTTCAGAAAGTCATTTACACTGGAAAAATCATCTATTACTGTAAATCTTGAAACATACATAAATTTTGCAATTTCTTGATACGTTACATATCTATTACTTAATATAAGTATACAAATATTTACAAAAACCCTTTCCTCTTTCGAAAGAGTATAGTCATAAAAATTCATTCCTTTTAATGCTTCTTTTACATCTTTTATATTTATATCTTTATCTAGATACACCATTCCACTGCTATCTAATTTTAAAAACTTATCACTAATATAGCTAAAATATTGATTAATTTTTACAATATCATTCCTAATTGTTCTTTCTGAAACGGAAAAATCGTTTGCCAATTTATATAATGAAGTATTTTGGTAACTTTTATTTATAATCTGGTAAACAATGTTTACCTTTCTTTTATCCATAGTCACCCACATCTTCCTCCCTAGTAATTTCACTATATCATTTCTAATATATAATAAACAGTTGAAAAACTTACGATAATATTGAAAAAATTTATGTAATAATTTTATAATAAGCAATACACTGAAATTAAAGGCAGAGACATATATTAATATCTCTGCCTTTCAAAATATGGTCTATTAAATTAAATAATTTTCTTAACTTTTTCAACTATATTTTCTACTGTTAAACCATATTTCTTTAGTACATCTTCTGCAGTTCCTGATTCTCCGAATTTATCTTCTACACCTATTCTTTTTAAAGGTACTGGATA
>NZ_JANJZL010000026.1:0-8934 GCF_024623155.1 Anaerosalibacter massiliensis | reverse complement strand
TAGTACAGAAAGTAGGGCAAGAAGAAAATCCAGGAAACTTTTTACTTATGCATGCAATGGGGCCAAATGTTGCAGGAGTAATAGGCTCAGCAGTAGCTGCAGGATTATTACTTATGTTTTTTAGTTAAATATAGCGGAGTAATTCTTCTTATAATCTGTAAAGAAGATATTCAGATTTAAGTAGAATAACACTCCGCTAATTTTATATAGAAAGGAAAATTAATATGTATAGTGGATATATTACAGATATAGAAGGAATAAAAGTAGGTCATAGTCAATCAGAAAAGGGAATGACAGGCTGTACAGCAGTTATTTGTGAGGAAGGAGCTACTACTGGTGTAGATGTAAGAGGCTCAGCTCCAGGTACTAGGGAGACAGATCTTTTAAAACCAGAAAAAGTAGTAGACAAAGTCCATGCTATACTTCTTTCGGGAGGAAGTGCTTTTGGATTAGATGCAGCTAGTGGAGTTATGAAATATTTAGAAGAACAGAATATAGGTTTTGATGTAGGAGTTACCAAAGTTCCTATTGTTAGTAGTGCTGTTATATTTGATCTCAATATTGGAGATTATAAAATTCGACCTAATTTTGATATGGGTTATTTTGCAGCAGAAAATGCTATAAAAGAAGAAAATAGACAAGGTAATATAGGTTGTGGAATGGGTGCTACAGTAGGAAAGATTTTAGGTCCAGAAAATTCAATGAAATCAGGAATTGGTAGTGCTAGTATGAATATTGGAGAACTTTGGGTTGGAGCTATAATAGCAGTAAATAGTTTTGGAGATGTATATGATTATGAAACAAATAGCATTTTAGCAGGTACTTATGATTATAAAAAAGGAAAATTATTAAACTCCTATGAAATAATGAAAAATAAGAAAAAGACTATAGGTTTTTCTATGAAGAACACTACAATAGGAGTAGTAGCTACAAATGCTATTTTATCAAAAGCAGAGGCTAATAAACTTGCTCAAATGGCTCAAAATGGATTAGCACGTTCTATAAATCCAATACACACAATGTATGATGGAGATACTATTTTTGCAATGGCTACAGGAAAAATTAAAGCTGATATAAATATTGTAGGTACATTATCTAGTGAAGTGGTATCAAGGGCTATAGCCAATGGAATACTATATGCCAATTCTTATAAAGATATTTTATCTTATAAAGATATAAAAAATGATAATAACTGTTGAAATTTTATCAAAAAAAGTCTAAAATGTAGTTGGAAGAATGCTAGGCTAGCATCCTTTATATAAGGAGCTGGACTGTTTTGTAAAATTTATTTTAAAATTAATCAAAACAACGTCTAGTATCTAAAAATTTTAAGAACTAGAACGGAGGTAGATATTTATGTTAAGAAGTGAAAGATTTAATATTAAAAAAATAGCTATTGTAGGGATTCTTGGCGGAATCTCTGCTGTTCTTGGACTAACTCCTCTTGGATTTATTCCTGTAGGTCCTACTAGAGCAACTATTATGCATATTCCTGTTATTATTGGAGCAATAATGGAAGGACCAGTAGTTGGGGCATTAGTAGGACTAATTTTTGGTTTATCTAGTATTTTTCAGGCCATAATGAGTCCAACACCTGTTTCTTTTGTTTTCCTAAATCCATTAGTTTCAATATTGCCTAGAGTTTTAATAGGTATAGTTTCTTATTATGTATATGAACTATTTAAGAAAATGGAGAAAAAAGCTTCTAAAACTATACTTTTATTAATTTGGATATTTGTACTATGCTATCTAATATTTACTTTTGCAACAGGTATAATGGGAGAAGCTAAGATATGGGAGAGCATATTTAGTTTTATATTAATTGTACTAACTTTTTTAGTAGGTTATTACTCAAACAAAAAACTTCAAAATAATGCAATAGAAGTAGTGGCATCAGCTGCTGCAGGGACATTGACTAATACTTTAGGAGTGCTTTCATTTATTTATCTATTATATGGCCAAGATTATGCATTAAAATTAGGTTTAGATCCAGATAAAGTAGGCAAGTTCATATTAGGC
Organism: Anaerosalibacter massiliensis; assembly: GCF_024623155.1. NCBI lineage: Bacteria > Bacillati > Bacillota > Tissierellia > Tissierellales > Sporanaerobacteraceae > Anaerosalibacter > Anaerosalibacter massiliensis. Next base: position 6,915 of record NZ_JANJZL010000026.1, on the reverse strand, counting down.
ATAGGAATAACTAATGGAATTCCTGAAATTATAGTGGCTATAATTATTGTAACTAGTGTAGTAGCTTCTCTTGAAAAGAGAGCTTAATATATGAGGAAGGGTGAAAAGCTTGTTATTAGTAATAGATGTAGGAAATACTAATATAGTACTAGGAGTATATGAAGGAAAAAAATTAGAATATGATTGGAGAATAGCTACAGATAAAGATAAAACATCTGATGAATATGGTCTTTTGTTTGAACAAATATTTAAATATCATGGTCTATGCCCTACTATGGTAAATGATGTAATAATTTCATCTGTAGTGCCAACACTAATGTATACTATGGAAGCTATGAGTTTAAAATATTTTCAATGTGAACCTTTAATAGTAGGACCAGGAATCAAAACAGGGATGAATATTAAATACGACAATCCAAGAGAAGTTGGTGCAGATAGAATAGTCAATGCTGTGTCTGCTTATGAAAAATATGGCGGACCTTTAGTAATTGTAGATTTTGGTACGGCAATAACTTTTTGTGCTGTATCAAAAGGTGGTGAATACTTAGGAGGGGCTATTGCACCAGGGATTAAAATATCTAGTGAAGCTTTATTTATGAGAACTGCAAAATTACCAAAAGTAGAACTAGTTAAGCCAGAAGTATCAATTTGTAAAAATACAGAAAATAGCATTCAAGCAGGTCTTATATATGGATATATAGGTCTTGTGGATGGTATAATAAATAGGATGAAAGAAGAATTAAGAAATGATGGTAATGTAGAAACAGTAGTAGCTACTGGTGGCTTTGCAAGCCTTATAGCTAGTGAAAGTAAGTCAATAAATAGAATAGATAAATTATTGACTTTAGAGGGTTTAAGAATAATTTATGAAAGAAACAAGTAAAGTAGCCTTAAGGCTACTTCCTTTTTGTAGTATAAACAGATAAATTCTAGGAGTGATTTAGTGAAAATAGGAAATATACCATTAAAAAACAATATATTTTTAGCACCTATGGCTGGGATTACAGATCTGCCTTTTAGACTAATATGTAAAGATATGGGGGCAGGTTTAGTATATACAGAAATGGTAAGTGCTAAAGGATTATATTATAATGATATGAAAACTAAAAGTATTACAGATATAGATAACAAGGAAAGACCAGTGGCTATTCAAATATTTGGCTCTGATGCTGATATAATGGCAAATGTTATCGAAGAAAAAATAAATACAAGAGAAGATATAGATATTATTGACATAAATATGGGTTGTCCTGCCCCTAAAATTGTTAAAAATGGAGATGGAAGTGCATTATTAAAATCTCCTTTAAAAGTGGAAGAAATTATTAGAAAAACTGTAAAAGTATCTAAAAAACCTATAACAGTAAAAATAAGAAAAGGATGGGATAGTTTAAATACAAATGCAGTTGAAATAGCAAAGATAGCAGAAAAAGAAGGAGCGGAAGCTATTACAGTACATGGTAGAACTAGGGATATGTTCTATTCTGGGAAGGCAGATTGGGATGTAATAAAAAATGTAAAAGAAAACGTATCTATTCCGGTTATTGGAAATGGGGATATATTTAAACCAGAAGATGGAATTAAAATGCTTGAATATACAAACTGCGATGGAATAATGATAGGAAGAGGTGCTAGGGGAAATCCATGGATATTTAAGAATATATTAGAAATAATAGAAGGAAAAGAAATGAGATGTCCAACGGTGGAAGAAAAGACTAAAAAATCTATTGAACATTTAAATCTCCTATGTAATATAAAAGGTGAATATATAGGAGTTAAAGAAATGAGGAAACATATACATTGGTATGTTAAGGGGATGCCTAACTCTTCTCAAATTAGGAATCAAATAAATACGATTGAAACAAAAAATGAGATGGTAGAAGCTTTACTAGATTATTTGGCTAATTTAGAAGAAAAATAAGAAGTTTTTTAGTAATACCCCCAATATAGTCCTCATATAATAGGATACAAAATGTTAAAATAAGGGGGAATAATATGTTTCGAATATATATATATAGTTGATCCGGAAATATATATGGAACATATAAGAAAAGGCATTTTTAAATATATACCTATGAAATGGATTAGAAAGATAAGACCTAAGATGATAACTGATTTTACTAATAACAAGAAAGAAACAATCGGGAAGGGTATTGGAATTTTCACACCTAACTCTAACAAATTATCAAAAGAAGAGTTAATAGAGGGAATTTTAAAAGGAGTAGAAAAATTTAAATCAAGTAAAAGTAGAAATATTGTATTATATAATTTGGATATTTTAGAATTAAAAGATTTTCAATATATAGAGAAAAAAACAGGTTTAAGAATATTAAATGGAAAACAGACTATGGTAGAATTTCTACCTATGGTGTTAAAAGAGCTTTCAACGTTTTTGGAAAGGAAATTAATAGATGAAGAAATACTTATAATAAGTGACAATAGTTTTTTGACTTATGATTTAATAAAAGATTTATCTAATAGATTTAAATTTTTGACTATAGTAGGGAATGATGGGTATTGGATAGAAGATATTTCTAAAAAAATATATGACACTACAGGTTTATCTATATTTTATACTAGAGATATAAATAGAATACTGAAAAATTATTCTATAATAATAAATTTAAATGAAGATGTACTAATAGATATATACAAATTAAAAAGTACTACCATAGTATTTGATTTAAGTATCAAAAAGCTATTGGCTAGGAGGGTAAATTCTAGCAATAAAAATATATTGGTAATAGAAGATTTTCTATTTAGCTGCGAAGAATTACTTTTAGAGAGAAAAATTTTTGATTTGGGAAAGGAAGTCCCTTCTTATAAATATGAAGTATTTCAAGATAACAATATAGAAAACTTCAGAAAAGTTGTAGTTAATATTGAAGAATATACATTAAGGGATTTAGCATATAAAAAAATAAAAAAAAGGTCGAATATATAAGTCGTATAAGTACTTGACAATAAAAAGTTGCTAAACTATAATAGTCTCCATATAAAGATTGTGAAAAGATTTTTCAGAACATATTAAATATTTATTTTGAAAGAAAGGCTCGTTATGCCTAAATTATAAAAAAAGAAAGGGAGAGAGGGCAGATGGCTAAAAAAGATGTATTTCTAACAGCAGAGGGGTATAAAAAATCAGAAGAGGAATTAGATGAATTAAAGACTGTAAGAAGGAAAGAAATTGCAGAGAGAATAAAAGAGGCGTTAGCCTTTGGAGATATAAGTGAAAATGCTGAATATGATGAAGCTAAAAATGAACAGGCTCAGTTAGAGGAAAGGATTGCAAAATTAGAAGCATTACTTAGAAATGCAAAAATAATTGATGAAGAAGATATATCTACTGACAATGTAAGTATAGGTTCGAGAGTTAAGGTCAAAGATTTAGAATATGATGAAGAAATAGAGTATACTATAGTAGGTTCTGCAGAATCAGATCCCTATGAAGGAAAAATTTCAAATGAATCTCCAGTAGGAAGAGCTTTAATAGGAGGAAAATTAGGTGATACTGTCGAAGTAAAGGTACCAGATGGTATTATAAAGTATGAGATTCTTGAAATAGCAAGATAGAATAGGAGGAAATTATATGTCAGGAACAGAAGAAAATATTAATGAAATGCTAAGGTTGAAAAGGGAAAAATTAGACAAACTTATAGAAATGGATAGAAATCCCTTTCATATTACAAGCTTTGACTACACTCATTACAGTAGCCAGATAAAAGAAAATTTTGAGGAAATGGAAGGAAAAGAAGTAAAGATAGCAGGTAGGATCATGTCTAAAAGAGGACATGGAAAAGTAAGTTTTACAGATATTCAAGATAGTGAAGGAAAGATACAATTATTTGTTAAAAAAGATGCATTAGGCGATGAAGAATATGAATTATTTAAACTTTATGATATTGGAGATATAATAGGTGTACATGGAGAAGTATTTAAAACTAAAACTGGGGAAGTATCTATTAAAGTTGATGAAGTAACTCTTCTAACAAAATCATTGCAAATTTTACCAGAAAAGTTCCATGGACTTAAAGATCCAGATTTAAGATATAGACAAAGATATGTAGATTTAATCATGAACCCAGAAGTAAAAGAAACATTTATACTTAGATCAAATATAATCAAAGCTATTAGGGAATATTTAGATGATAGAGGATTTATAGAAGTAGATACTCCTATACTTAGTACAATTGCAGGAGGAGCAAATGCAAAGCCTTTTATTACTCATCATAATACATTAGATATAGAAATGTATTTGAGAATTGCTAATGAGTTGTACTTAAAGAGATTAATCGTAGGTGGATTTGAAAAAGTTTATGAAATGGGTAGAATGTTTAGAAATGAAGGTATGAGTCATAAGCACAATCCAGAGTTTACAAATATAGAACTTTATCAAGCTTATGTAAATTATGAAGAAATAATGAGACTTACAGAAAATTTAGTGGCTTATGTAGCTGAAAAAACATTGGGTACTACAAAAATAAACTACCAAGGAAAAGAAATAGATTTGACTCCCCCTTGGAAAAGATTAGATATGGCTGAAGCTGTAAAAGAATATACTGGAGTAGACTTTAGTACTATCAATACAGATGAAGAAGCGTTAAATTTGGCTAAGGAAAAAGGTATTGAAATTAGAGAGGGAATGACAAGAGGTCATGTTATAAATGAATTCTTTGAAGAATTCTGTGAAGAACATTTAATACAACCTACTTTTATAACAGGTCATCCTGTAGAAGTTTCTCCATTAGCTAAAAGGAATTTAGAAGATCCAAGAAAAACAGATAGATTTGAAGCTTTTATAAATAGTTGGGAAATAGCAAATGCTTTTAGCGAACTAAATGACCCAATAGATCAAAAACAAAGATTTGTAGACCAATTAAAGCAAAGAGAACTAGGTGATGATGAAGCCCATGTAATGGATGAGGACTTTGTCAATGCATTAGAAGTAGGACTTCCTCCAACAGGAGGGTTAGGAATAGGAGTAGATAGGCTAATAATGATTCTAACAAACCAACCAAGTATTAGAGATGTACTATTATTTCCAACAATGAAGCCAATAGATAAAGACAATGAAAATAATGAAGAATAAAGTAAATAGATTTTAAAATAGCAGAATGATATTATCATTTTGCTATTTTAATTTATTGAGTTTACACAGTAATTAAAAATATTTTTTTCTAATTTTTATTTTTCATAAAGTGAATAATCCAATAACTTATAAGCGAAATAGAAAATTTTATTTAAATAAGTAGTATTTAAAATAACTCCAAGTAAAGAGTAAAATCATTTCAAAACTGCCTAGAAAAAATTAATTGTGATAAAATGTATATATAAGTATTTTAATTATAATATTTAAAAGTAGTTTATTGGAGGAATTTATATGTATACTCTAGAAGAACTTCAAAGTGTTGTTTCAAAATGTAATAGATGTGATTTACATAAAGAAAGAACTCATACTGTTTTTGGAGAGGGAAATCCAAAGTCTAAAATAATGTTTATAGGGGAAGGGCCTGGATATTATGAGGATCAAACTGGTAGACCATTTGTAGGAAAAGCAGGTAAGCTTTTTGATAAAATGCTTAAAGCTATTGAGCTTAAAAGGGAAGACATATATATTGGAAATATAGTGAAATGCAGACCACCTAAGAATAGAAACCCACTTGAAAAAGAAAGTAAAATTTGTATAGAATATTTAAGATGGCAAGTAAAGATAATAAATCCAGATATTTTAGTTTGTTTAGGTGCAATAGCTTCAAAAAATATTATAGATCCTAGTTTTAAGATTACAAAGGATAGAGGAAAGTGGATAGAAAAAGGTAAATTTCATATGATAGCAACCTATCATCCCGCAGCATTACTTAGGGATGAAAATAAGAAGAAAGATGCTTGGGAAGACTTTAAGAATATAAAAGAAAAGTATATGGAAGTAATAGGGGAATCAAGAAAGGATGATTAAACTTGAAGGATAATAAACTTAGGGAATTAAACAACGCAATTGTTGAAGAACATAAAGATAAAGAACTAGTACTTGGAAATGGAAATATAAATAGTCTGATAATGCTTATTGGAGAAGCACCAGGGGCTAAGGAGGTTCAATTTAAAATACCTTTTGTAGGCCAGGCAGGCAAACATCTTGAAGAATTTTTAGAAATTTTAGAAATAAAAAGAGAGGATGTATATATAACAAATGTGGTTAAATTTAGACCTACGAAAAAAAGTACAAAAACTGGTGGACTAATAAATAGGACTCCTACTGTTAAAGAAATAGAGGCTTTTAAAAAGTATCTAATAGATGAAATTAATATAATAAACCCTAAAATTATAGTAACTCTTGGAAATACACCTCTTAAAGGTGTATTTGAAAATGAAATGAAAATAGGGCAAGTTCATGGAGAGATTCAAATGGTAAAGGTCAGGGACAAAGATTACAAAGTATTCCCTCTATACCATCCAGCAGCAGTTATATATAGAAGAGAATTAAAAAAAGTGTATATAGAAGATTTAAAGAAACTTAAGAAAGTAATAAACTAATTTATAGTGATTGATGAAATGTGAAAGTCTTAAATGTATTGATATATTACTATTAAAGATGTATTATAATGTTCTTTCACTAATTATAGTTAGATTTATAAATCAACTATTAAGATGGCTAAATATGAATGAAAAAAAGAAGAACTTCGAAAAATGTAAAAAAATAAAATAAAAACAAAAAAGTTGTTGACATTATAATAAAAAGCTGCTATAGTATTAAGAGTTGACAGCAAGTCAACTAAGCAGCACAAAAACTAAATAGTGTAAAAAGTCCTTAAGTTAATAACTTTAATTAAAACTTAAGTTCATATGAAAATATGAAAGTAAGTAATTCTGAGATTAAACTTTTATTATGAGAGTTTGATCCTGGCTCAGGATGAACGCTGG
>NZ_JANJZL010000025.1:0-14929 GCF_024623155.1 Anaerosalibacter massiliensis | reverse complement strand
TGTTTAGAACTGTTGTTATTGCTGCTGTTAATGTTGTTTTACCATGGTCTACGTGACCTATTGTTCCAATATTAATATGTGGTTTTGTTCTCTCAAATTTTGCTTTTCCCATTTTACTTCCTCCTTATATAAGAAATAATTTATTTATCTCCTAATATTTTTTCAGCTATACTATTTGGTACTGGCTCATAATGATCAAATTGCATTGTATAATTACCTCTACCCTGTGTATTTGATCTAAGGTCAGTTGCATAACCAAACATTTCTGCTAATGGAACATATCCATCTATTACCTGAAGTCCATTTCTGCTTTCCATTCCCTCGATTCTACCACGTCTAGAATTAATATCTCCTATTACATCTCCCATATATTCTTCTGGAACTGTTACTTCTACTTTCATAATTGGTTCTAGAAGTACTGGGTTAGCTTTTTCCATAGCTTCTTTAAAGCCCATAGAACCTGCTATCTTAAATGCCATCTCTGATGAGTCTACATCGTGATAAGAACCGTCATATAATGTAACTTTCATATCTAGAACTGGATATCCACCAACTACACCACTATGCATTGCTTCTTGAATTCCTTCATCAACTGCCGGTATATATTCTTTAGGAACTACTCCTCCAACTATCTTATTTACAAACTCATATCCTTTACCTTCATTTGGTTCAACTTTAAGTTTTACATGACCATATTGTCCACGTCCTCCAGATTGTCTTACATATTTTCCTTCAGCTTCCGCTTCAGTAGTAATACCTTCTTTATAAGCTACTTGAGGACTTCCAACATTTGCCTCTACCTTGAATTCTCTAAGGAGTCTATCTACTATAATCTCTAAATGAAGTTCTCCCATTCCCGCTATTATAGTTTGACCTGTTTCTTCATCTGTATGAGTCTTGAATGTTGGGTCTTCTTCAGCAAGCTTTGTTAAAGCTATACTCATTTTTTCTTGACTAGCTTTTGTCTTAGGTTCAATAGCTACATCAATTACAGGTTCTGGAAACTCCATAGATTCAAGTATTATTGGATGTTCTTCATCACATAATGTATCACCAGTTGCAGTAGCTTTAAGTCCTACTGCAGCTGCAATATCTCCAGCATAAACTTCATCAACTTCTTCTCTCTTGTTAGCATGCATTAAAAGAATTCTTCCTATTCTTTCTTTTTTCTTTGTTGCAGAATTATATACATAACTTCCTGATTTTAAGCTTCCTGAATAAACTCTAAAGAAAGCAAGCTTACCAACATAAGGATCTGCCATTATTTTAAATGCTAGAGCTGAGAAAGGTTCATCATCTGATGATTTCCTTTCGCCTTCTTCATCTGTTTCCATTTCTATTCCCTTGATTGGTGGTATATCTAATGGTGAAGGCATATAATCTACAATCGCATCTATTAATGGTTGAACCCCTCTATTCTTATATGATGAACCACATAAAACTGGAGTTATTTCAACTTTTATTGTAGCTTTCCTTATAGCTCTCTTAATCTCCTCAGGAGTGATTTCTTCTCCCTCAAGATATTTAACCATAAGTTCATCATCATGTTCTGCTATCTTTTCTAGCATTTTTTCTCTATATTCATCTGCTAAATCCTTCATATCTTCTGGTATATCTTCTATCTCAAATTTTGAACCTAGCTCATCTTGATAAACTCTGGCATTCATTTCTATAAGATCTACAACCCCTTGGAAATTATCTTCTTTTCCTATAGGCAATTGTACTGGTACAGGAGTAGCATTTAATCTTTCTTCAATCATATTTACTGTTCTAAAAAAGTCTGCTCCCAAAATATCCATCTTATTTATGAAAGCCATACGTGGTACATGATACTTATCTGCTTGACGCCATACTGTTTCAGATTGTGGTTCTACTCCGCCTTTGGCACAGAAAAGTGCTACTGCACCATCGAGAACACGAAGAGATCTTTCTACTTCAACAGTAAAGTCCACGTGTCCTGGTGTGTCTATGACATTGATCCTGTGTTCCTTCCAATGACATGTAGTAGCTGCAGAGGTTATAGTAATTCCTCTTTCTTGCTCTTGTTCCATCCAGTCCATTTGTGCTGAACCTTCATGGGTTTCACCTAGTTTATGAATTTTTCCAGTATAGAAAAGTATTCTTTCTGTAGTGGTAGTTTTTCCAGCATCTATATGAGCCATTATACCTATATTACGAATTTTATCTAATGAAAATTCTCTAGGCACAGTACTCCTCCTTTCTGTATATATCTCATTTTATTTTTTAATCTTCTTATCTATTTTTATTACCATCTATAATGTGCAAAAGCTTTATTTGCTTCAGCCATTTTATGAGTTTCTTCTTTCTTTTTAACACTAGCACCAGTATTGTTTGCGGCATCTAGTATTTCTTTTGCTAATCTTTCAGTCATAGTTTTTTCGCCTCTAGCTCTTGAATATCTAACTAGCCAACGAAGACCTAGTGTTTCTCTTCTTTCTGGTCTAACTTCAATTGGAACTTGGTATGTTGCTCCTCCAATTCTCCTACCTTTAACTTCTAATACTGGCATTATATTGTTCATAGCTTTATAAAAAGTTTCTAAAGGTTCTTCACCTGTTTGTTCTTTCATATATTCAAATGCCCCATATACAATGTTTTGAGAAATACCCTTCTTGCCATCTAACATTACTTGATTTATTAGTTTAGTAACTAATTCATCATTATATAATGGATCTGGCATCACATATCTTTTTATTATATGTCCTTTTCTTGGCACTTCGCTTCCCTCCTTAACCATAAAATAGTATATTCATAGGTACTCGACAAAATGTCTTGCCGCTGTGCCCAAAATGCATATCTATATAAATGGATTTAGTCCAATGCATTCCAGCACTAATTATTTCTTCTTAGGTTTTTTAGCCCCATATTTAGATCTTGATTGCATTCTATCTTCTACACCAGCTGCATCAAGAGCACCTCTTACAATATGGTATCTAACACCTGGTAGGTCTTTAACCCTTCCACCTCTTACCAAAACAACACTATGTTCTTGTAAGTTGTGTCCAATTCCTGGAATATAAGCTGTAACTTCCATTCCATTTGTAAGCCTAACCCTCGCAACTTTTCTTAGAGCTGAGTTAGGTTTTTTAGGAGTAACAGTTTTTACAGCTGTACAAACTCCTCTCTTTTGTGGTGAATTAACATTAGTAGTTCTCTTTTTAAGAGAATTGAAATTCACACCCAATGCTGGTGATTTTGATTTTTCTAAAACATCTTTTCTGCCTTTTCTTATTAATTGATTAATTGTTGGCATCTAGGCACCTCCTTCTACATTGTATATTTATTTTAACAGTGCAGCACTTGCTGCACTAACTTCAATGCCACATGCATTACCTAATTCTTTCATAGTATTTACATAAATTATATCTACAGATTTTTCATTACATAGTTTTTCTATGTCTCTTGTTACTTTATTTTCTGCATCTTTTGCTATAAATACTATATCCACGTCTCCATTTAAAACAGCTCTTTTAACCTGTTTCGTACCTACAATTTTATTCCCATCATTCAACTTTGATAACATAAAGCTTCCTCCTTTATTTAAACATCTTAAATGTTATGTAGAGAAAATCCCTACATAACATTTAAGCTCTTAAGAGTCCACTTATATTTGCACACTTATACATTTTATCATCAGTTTTTTTCACTGTCAACAACATTTTCAATTAATTCTTCATCAATATCTTCAATATTAGGTGAAACTTCAACACTTCTGTATCTTCTCATTCCAGTACCAGCTGGTATAAGCTTACCTATTATTACATTTTCTTTAAGTCCTAGTAAATGATCTTCTTTACCTTTTATAGCTGCCTCTGTAAGAACTCTAGTAGTCTCTTGGAATGAAGCTGCAGACAAGAAAGAATCTGTCGCCAAGGAAGCCTTGGTTATTCCAAGAAGTGCCCTTCTTCCAACAGCCGGTCTTCCTCCATCACTTTCTATTTCCATATTTCTATCTTCAAAATCATGTAGACTTACTAAGCTGCCTGGCAATAAATCTGTATCTCCAGAATCTTCTATTTTAACTTTACCTAACATTTGTCTAACTATTATTTCAATATGTTTATCATCTATATCTACACCTTGAAGTCTATATACTCTTTGTACTTCTTTTACTATATAATTTTGTACTCCATGTACACCTTTAATTTTCAATATATCATGAGGATTTACAGATCCTTCTGTTATTTCATCTCCTGCTTCCACAAAATCCCCATCCCTAACTTTTAATCTGGAACCATAGGTTATATTATAGTTTTTTGATTCTCCATCTTTTGCAGTTATTACTACTTCTTTTTTCTTCTTGGTATCATTGATAGAGACTTCTCCAGAAATCTCAGTTATTACAGCCAATCCTTTAGGTTTTCTTGCTTCAAATAGCTCCTCAACCCTTGGAAGACCTTGAGTTATATCTGCTCCTGCAACTCCACCAGTGTGGAAAGTACGCATTGTAAGCTGAGTTCCTGGCTCTCCTATAGATTGGGCTGCTATAGTACCTACTGCTTCACCTACATTTACTTTCTGACCATTGGCAAGATTTCTACCATAGCATTTTGCACATACTCCATAGCGAGCCTTACATCCAAGTACCGTTCTTACTTTTACTTGTTTAATTCCTGCTTTATCTATTTCATCTGCCATATCCTCTGATATTAATTCATCTTTTCTAGCTAATACTTCTCCAGTATTTGGATCTTTTATATCCTCAAATGGATATCTTCCAATAATCCTATCTCTTAATTCTTCTATTACTTCTTTTCCATCTTTAAAGTCTTTTGCAACCATATATTGATCTGTTTCACAATCTTCTTCTCTTACTATAACATCTTGACTTACATCTACAAGTCTTCTTGTTAAATATCCTGAATCTGCCGTTCTAAGAGCGGTATCAGCAAGACCTTTTCTTGAACCATGAGTAGATATAAAGAACTCTAATACACTTAGTCCTTCACGGAAGTTAGCTTTTATAGGGATTTCTACTGTCTTACCTGAAGCATTTGCCATAAGACCACGCATACCTGCAAGCTGTCTTATTTGGTTTTTACTTCCTCTAGCTCCTGAGTTAGCCATTATATATACATTATTTAACCTATCTAGCCCTTCCATTAGTTCTTTAGTCAATTCATCTGTAGTTTCAGTCCATACTTCTATTACTTTTTCATATCTTTCTTCATCTGAAATAAGTCCTCTTCTATAGGATTTTTCAAATTTATCTACTTTTTCTTCAGCTTTTGCTATAAGTTCCGGTTTTTTAGCAGGTACTGTTATATCTCCCATACTAACTGTTACTGCACCTATAGTTGAATAATGATATCCTACTTCTTTTATATGATCGAGAACTGTAGCAGTTACTGTATTGCCATGTCTTCTATAACATTTTTCAATTATTTTTCCTAACGTACCTTTATCTACTACTCTATCTATTTCAAGAGAATACTTATCTTCATCTCTATTTACATAACCTAGATCCTGTGGAATATTTTCATTGAAAATAAACCTTCCTACTGTGCTTTCAACAAGTTTTCCATGGTCATTTTCATCTAGTTTTCTTCTTATTTTTACTTTAGAATGCACCCCAATTTTATTATTATAATATGCAAGAAGCATTTCTTCATAGTCTTTAAATGTCTTGCCTTCTCCCTTTTTCTTATCTCCTTCTACAGTTAGATAATAACTTCCTAATACCATATCTTGTGTAGGAGTAGTTATTGGTTTACCATCTTTTAATGCCAATATATTATTTACTGAAAGCATTAAAAGTCTTGCCTCTGCTTGTGCTTCCATTGAAAGAGGTACATGGACAGCCATTTGGTCACCATCAAAGTCTGCATTATAAGCTGTACAAACTAATGGGTGAAGTTTTATAGCCTTACCCTCTACTAATACTGGTTCAAAAGCTTGAATACCAAGTCTATGAAGAGTTGGAGCACGATTTAATAGTACTGGATGGTCTTTGATAACAGCATCCAATACATCCCATACTATAGGTTTAACTCGTTCTACCATTCTCTTAGCACTTTTTATATTATGTGCATATTCTTCCTCTACTAATTTTTTCATTACAAAAGGCTTAAATAATTCTAAGGCCATTTTTTTAGGTAGTCCGCATTGATAAAAACTAAGCTCTGGCCCTACAACTATTACTGACCTTCCAGAATAGTCAACTCTTTTTCCAAGTAGATTCTGTCTAAATCTACCCTGCTTCCCTTTCAGCATATCTGATAGAGATTTAAGAGGTCTATTTCCTGGGCCTGTAACTGGCCTGCCCCTTCTTCCATTGTCAATCAATGCATCTACCGCTTCTTGAAGCATTCTTTTTTCATTTCTAACTATAATGTCAGGAGCTCCTAGATCTAAAAGTCTTTTAAGTCTATTATTTCTATTAATTACTCTTCTATATAAATCATTTAAATCGGAAGTCGCAAATCTTCCTCCATCTAGTTGTACCATAGGCCTTAAATCTGGTGGTATAACTGGTATTACATCTAGTATCATCCACTCTGGTTGATTACCTGATTTTCTAAATGCTTCTACAACTTCAAGTCTTCTAATAATCCTAACCCTTTTTTGTCCAGTCGCTTCTTTTAGTTGCATCCTCAAATCTTTTGCCTCTTTATCTAAATCTATTCTCTTAAGAAGCTCTTGTATAGCTTCTGCTCCCATCATTGCCATAAATTCATTTCCATACTTATCTAATGATTCCCTATATTCTGCTTCTGTTAATAATTGTTTTTGGGACAATGGAGTTTCGCCTGGTTCTATTACTATATAGGATGCAAAATAAAGAACTCTTTCTAATGCTCGTGGTGACATATCAAGCATAAGCCCCATTCTACTAGGTATTCCTTTAAAATACCATATATGGGATACTGGGGCAGCTAATTCAATATGCCCCATTCTCTCTCTTCTGACCTTAGCTTTAGTTACTTCCACACCACATCTATCACATACTACACCTTTATATCTTACTCTCTTATATTTACCACAATGACATTCCCAATCCTTTGTTGGACCAAATATTTTTTCACAAAATAATCCTTCTTTTTCAGGCTTTAAAGTTCTATAATTTATTGTTTCTGGTTTCTTTACTTCTCCTTTTGACCATTGCCTAATTTTTTCTGGAGAAGCTAAGCCAATTTTTATTGAATCAAAATTGTTAAGTTCAAACAAGGAGCTTTCTCTCCCTTCCATAGTAAAGTTTTAGACATTATTTCCTTAAAAAACACCTTCACTTTTAAAAAACGCAACAATCTTATTTACTTTCTTCCACTTCTTCTTCCCCAATCATTTCTAAGTCTGCAATATCATCATCTACCGATTCTTTTATTTCAATTTCTGTATCCTCTTCTGTAAGAACTTTTACATCAAGAGCTAAACTTTGCAGTTCTTTTATTAGTACTTTAAATGATTCTGGTACTCCAGGTTCTGGTATATTTTCTCCTTTCACTATTGCTTCATAAGTTTTTACACGTCCAACTACATCATCAGATTTCACAGTTAGTATCTCTTGTAGAGTATGAGAAGCACCATAAGCTTCCAATGCCCAAACCTCCATCTCTCCAAATCTTTGTCCACCAAACTGTGCCTTTCCACCTAATGGTTGTTGAGTTACTAGTGAATATGGTCCTGTACTTCTTGCGTGAATCTTATCATCAACAAGATGATGAAGTTTCAACATATACATATATCCTACTGTAACAGAATTGTTGAAATATTCTCCTGTACGCCCGTCTCTTAGCATTATTTTACCATTTGCAGGATATCCTGCTTCAGTAAGTGCATCTATTATATCTTGTTCATTTGCACCGTCAAATACTGGTGTAGCTACTTTCCAACCTAATTTTTTAGCTGCTAACCCTAAATGCACTTCTAAAACCTGCCCCAAGTTCATACGTGAAGGAACTCCTAATGGATTCAATACTATCTCTACTGGCGTACCATCAGGTAAATAAGGCATATCTTCTTCAGGAAGAATTCTTGAAACTACACCTTTATTTCCATGACGTCCACACATTTTATCTCCTACATTAATCTTTCTCTTAGTAGCTACATAAACTCTCACCATTTGATTTACACCTGGTGGAAGTTCATCTCCATTTTCTCTAGTAAATATTTTAACATCTACAACTATTCCAGTTTCTCCATGAGGCACTCTTAAAGAAGTATCTCTAACCTCTCTAGCTTTTTCTCCGAAAATAGCTCTTAAAAGCCTTTCTTCTGCTGTAAGTTCTGTTTCACCTTTTGGAGTTACTTTTCCTACTAAAATATCTCCGGACTTAACTTCAGCACCAATTCGCACTATACCTCTTTCATCTAGATCTTTCAGCATATCTTCTCCAACATTTGGAATATCTCTAGTAATCTCCTCAGGTCCTAGTTTTGTATCTCTCGCTTCTGATTCATATTCTTCTATGTGGACAGATGTCAATATATCATTTTTTACTGCTTTTTCACTTATAAGTATGGCATCTTCATAGTTATATCCTTCCCAAGTCATAAAAGCTACTAATAGATTTTTCCCAAGAGCTATTTCTCCCATATCCGTACTTGGTCCATCAGCAATAACTGTACCTTCGTTTACTCTTTCACCTTTTTCAACTATAGGTCTTTGATTTATGCAAGTTCCTTGATTGGAACGCTTAAATTTAAGTAATCTATATCTATCTATTTTTCCATCTTCATCTCTTCTTACTAATATCTCATCAGAAGATACTTTTTCTACAAGGCCACTATTTCTAGCTATAACTACTACTCCTGAATCTCTTGCCGCCTTATATTCTATCCCTGTACCTATAATTGGAGATTCAGCTTTTAGTAGTGGAACTGCTTGACGCTGCATATTAGCTCCCATCAAAGCTCTATTAGCATCATCATTTTCCAAGAAAGGAATCATAGCAGTACCTACAGAAACTATTTGCTTTGGTGAAACATCCATGTAACTTACATCTTTGCTAGGGAATATATCTATAACTCCATTTTTACCCCTTGCTATTACTCTCTTATTTATAAATTTACCCTCTTCATCTAATTCTTCATTAGATTGAGCTATAATAAAACCATCTTCTAGATCTGCTGTTAAATACTCAATCTCTTCAGTTACAACACCTCTTTTTTTATCTACTTTTCTATAGGGTACTTCAATAAATCCATATTCATTTATTCTTGCATAAGTTGTAAGTGAAGTGATCAAACCTATATTAGGTCCTTCTGGCGTTTCAATAGGACACATTCTTCCATAGTGGGAATGATGAACGTCCCTAACTTCAAATCCTGCCCTATCTCTGCTAAGTCCACCTGGTCCTAATGCGGACATTCTTCTTTTATGAGTTAATTCTGCTAATGGATTAGTTTGATCCATAAATTGTGATAATTGACTGCTACCAAAAAATTCCTTGATAGAAGCTACTACAGGTCTTATATTTATAAGAGCTTGAGGGGTTGCTACATCTATATCTTGAATAGTCATTCTTTCTCTAACTACTCTTTCCATTCTAGATAGACCAATTCTAAATTGGTTTTGAAGGAGCTCACCAACTGAGCGAAGTCTTCTATTTCCTAAGTGATCTATATCATCTGTGTTCCCCACTCCAAAAAATAAATTAAATTCATAACTAATACTTGCTATAATATCGTCTTTAATAATATTTTTTGGAGATATCTCCCTTATTCTATCTTTTATAGCTTCTCTCAATTCATCTGGTTCTTCACAACTGTCTATTATTTCTTTCATAACGGGATAATAAACTTTCTCCTTAAGACCTAAATCTTCAAGAGAAAAAGGAAGATCAAATGCTTCTACATCAACAAAGTTATTTCCTACTACTCGTACAACTTTATCTTCTCCAACTAATATATCTACTTTATTAATTCCACTGTTTTCAATTTCTATAGCTTTATCTAAATCTACTTTTTCTCCTTCATCTAAAAGAATTTCTCCAGTTTCAGGATCTATGATACTTTCTGCAGTTACATTTCCTACAATTCTATTTCTAAGGCCTAGTTTTTTATTGAATTTATATCTACCTACCTTTGCTAAATCATATCTTTTAGAGTCAAAAAATAGACTATTAATAAGAGATTTTGCACTATCAACGGTAGGTGGTTCTCCAGGTCTTAGTCTTTTATATATTTCTATAAGGGCTTCATCTTCAGTTTTTGTGTTATCTTTTTCTAGAGTTTTTAATACTTCTTCCGTCTCTCCTAAAATTTCCATTATTTCTACATTTCCACTATAACCTAATGCCCTTAATAATGTGGTTATAGTCAATTTTCTTGTTCTATCAACCCTAACATAAACTATATCATTGGAATCAGTTTCATATTCAAGCCATGCACCTCTATTTGGAATAACTGTTGATGAATAGAGTTTTTTCCCAGTCTTATCTATTTCAAAATCATAGTATACACTAGGGGATCTGACAAGCTGGCTTACTACTACCCTTTCAGCACCATTGATTATAAATGTTCCTTTTTCAGTCATTAGAGGGAAATCACCCATGAACACTTCTTGTTCTTTTACTTCTCCAGTGTCTTTATTGATAAGTCTAACCTTTACTTTTAATGGAGCTGAATAATTTGCATCTCTTTCTCTTGCTTCATCTTCAGTATATTTTGGATCTTCCGATATATAATAGTCTACAAATTCTAGTATTAGATTGCCTGTATAGTCTTGGATAGGAGATATGTCTTCAAATACCTCTTTCAATCCCTCTTTTATAAACCATTCATAAGAGCTTTTTTGTACTTCAATTAAATCTGGTAAATCCAATACTTCATCAATCCTTGAATAACTCATCCTAACACCTTTCCCGTATGTTACAGGATGTACCATATATTTTTCACCCCTTATTAAAACTAAAATAGCCAAAAGCAATATGTACTTTTGGTAGTTATTGGCATTCTTTTAAAATGCAGATATTATAGTATTGCCATTTAAATAATATATTATTCATACCCTCCATAACTTCGATTATTATGCATCTAGATATGCTAACATATAAATTAAAATATGTCAAGAATTTTTTTGATTATGTACAATCTAAAGAAGTTTAAAAAAAAGGCTCTCTTTGATGAAAGCCTTTTTAGTTCATTACTTTAGTTCTACAGTTGCACCAACTTCTTCTAGCTTAGTTTTAATTTCTTCAGCTTCTTCTTTAGCTACTCCTTCTTTAACAGCCTTAGGTGCTGAATCTACTAATTCTTTAGCTTCTTTTAATCCTAAGCTAGTAATATCTCTTACAGCTTTAATAACTTTGATTTTTTCAGCTCCAACTTCCTTTAGTACTACATCAAATTCACTCTTTTCTTCTGCTGCTGGTGCTGCTCCACCTGCTGCTGGTGCTGCTGCCATTGCAACTGGTGCTTGAGCACTTACTCCAAATTCTTCTTCTAATTCTTTAACTAATTCTGATAGTTCTAGAACAGTAAGATTCTTTACTTCTTCAATTAAATTTTGAACTTTTTCACTTGCCATTTTTAAAATCCCTCCATAAAGTTTTTTGTTTTATTAAGCTTCTTGCGCTTCTTTATCTTCTTTAATCGCATTTAATGCATATACAAGATTTCTGATATTTCCTTGTAGCACATTGACAAATCCTGAAATTGGACCATTTAATCCTCCAAGAGTTTGTGCAATAAGTACTTCTTTTGATGGTAGATTTGCTAATTCTTTAATTTCATCTAAACCTATTATATTACCATCAACTATACCAGCCTTTACTTCTAAATTATCATGGTCTTTTGAAAATTCATGAGTAATTTTAGCTGCTTTCACTGGATCATCATACCCAAAAGCTATTGCATTTGGACCAGTTAAAAATTCATTAAAGCCTTCAAATCCTGAGTCTTTAAAAGCAAATCTCATTAAAGTATTTTTATATACTTTATAATCTACTCCTGCTTCTCTACATTTACTTCTTAACTCGTCCAATTCATCAACTTTTAGTCCTCTATAATCTACTAGAACTACTGATTGAGCTTTATCCACCTTTTCTTTTATCTCTTCTATTATCTCTTTCTTTCCTTGAAGTACTTGTTCTCTCACAAGCTTCACCTCCTTAAAGATGCCCATATAAAAAGTCTCTCCGCAGACACAGAGAGACATTGATTTCCTAGTTATATAAATTATCTAATCAATCAAAATTCTCACCTCGGTAGGAATATTTAAGCTCATAAGCTCCTACTGTCTACGGCAACTATATTTAATTAACGATAAGTATTATACCATTATTTATCTTCATCGTCAACAAGTGCATCTATAATTCTTTGGGAACTTATTTTAACTCCTGGTCCCATAGTGCTAGATAATGCAACATTCTTTAAATATTTACCCTTTGCTGATGCTGGTTTAGCTTTAATTATAGCATCCATAATAGTTGCAAAATTTTGTCTTAGTTTCTTTGTTCCAAAAGAAACTTTTCCTATAGGAACATTAATTATACTGCTTTTGTCAACTCTATATTCAACTTTCCCAGCTTTTATTTCATCAACAGCCTTTCCAACTTCAAAAGTAACTGTACCTGATTTTGGATTTGGCATCAATCCTTTAGGACCTAACACTCTTCCTAATCTTCCAACAACACTCATCATATCAGGTGTTGCAACTACTACATCAAAGTCAAACCAATTTTCTTTTTGAATCTTCTCTACATATTCATCGCTTCCAACGTAGTCTGCTCCTGCATCTTCTGCCTCTTTAACTTTGTCTCCTTTTGCGAATACTAGAACCTTTCTTGTTTTACCAGTTCCATGAGGTAAAACCACTGCACCTCTAACTTGTTGATCTGCATGTTTTGGATCTACTCCAAGTCTTACTGAAAGCTCTACTGTCTCATCAAAATTTGCTTTTGCAGTTTTCTGAATAAGCTCAATAGCTTCTACTGGTTCATAGTATTTATGCCTATCTATAAGCTTAATACTTTCTTGATATTTCTTACCTCTCTTTGCCATAAAACATACCTCCTAGTGGTTTTAGCGGAAAACCCTCCCACTTAATTTTATATTTTCTTCAATAAATTATTCTTCAACTACAATTCCCATACTTCTTGCAGTTCCTTCTACCATTCTCATAGCAGCTTCAATACTACCTGCATTTAAATCAGGCATCTTTATTTCTGCAATTTCTTTTACTTTATCTTTTGAAATTTTAGCAACCTTAGTTTTATTTGGTTCTCCAGAACCTAATTCAACCCCAACAGCTTTCTTTAATAAAACTGATGCAGGTGGAGTCTTTGTGATAAAAGTAAATGATCTATCTTGATAAACTGTAAGAACAACTGGAATTATCATACCAGCTTGATCTGCAGTCTTCGCATTAAATTCTTTTGTAAATTGCATAATATTTACACCATGAGGTCCTAATGCTGTACCTACTGGTGGTGCTGGTGTTGCCTTTCCTGCTGGAATTTGTAGTTTAACTACGGCTATGACTTTCTTTGCCATTGAATTCCACCTCCTCATTATTCTGTGGTATTGCGGGATAGTCCCTCCCACCTAAAACAGATCTATTTAAAAAAGCCTATTAGCTTTTATAAACTTATTTAAAGTTTTTCTATCTGGTCAAAATCTAGCTCCACAAGTGTTTCTCTTCCAAACATAGAAACAAAAACTTTTACTTTTTTCTTTTCTAGGTTTACATTTTCAACAGTTCCCATGAAATTTTCAAAAGGACCTGATATAACTTTTACTGCATTTCCTTCTTCTAAATCAATATTAGGTAGAATTGTATCTTGAACGCCTAAGGCCCTTACTTCCTCATCCGACAGAGGAACAGGCTTAGAACCAGGCCCAACAAATCCGGTAACTCCTCTTGTATTTCTAACTAGATACCAAGATTCATCATTGATTATCATTTTTAAAATAACATATCCTGGAAACATCTTTCTTTCCTTAACTTTTTTCTTTCCAGACTTAGCCTCAATATATTCTTCAGTAGGAACTATTACTTCAAATATATCATCTTTCATTCCTCTATTTTCTACCATTTTTTCAATATTAGCTTTTACTTTATTCTCATGGCCAGAATAGGTATGAACTACATACCATTTAGCTTTTTTAGATCTCTCTATTCTATTTTCATCTTTTTCATTTCTATCCATCATAAGTACGAGGACCCTCCTTGGTATTGGTCCTTCCCTCCTTCATATCATTACTTTATTATAAAAGATAATAATCGATGGATTCCCAAGTCTAAAACCCAAACTACCAATCCAAATACTAAACACATGAATATTACTACACCAATATAGTCAATTGTTTCTTTTTTAGTAGGCCACATAACTTTTTTTGTTTCAGCTTTTACCCCTTTAAAATAAGTACCTACTTTTCCTTTTTTAGAACTAGTTTGAGCAGACATTTAATTCACATCCTTACCTTTTTTTCTTATACATTACCTAGTTTCTTTGTGTAATGTATGTTCCTTACAAAACTTACAATATTTTTTAAGTTCTAGTCTTTCACTATTATGATTTTTATTCTTAGAAGTATTATAATTTCTTTGTTTGCATTTAGTACAAGCCATTACTACCTTGTCTCTCACTAGGGACACCTCCTACATAAAAGTGTATATATGAATGTGGTAGATTCCGCATATAGAAACCCACTATTAAACCATTACTTTACTTAATATAAACTATCATAAATCAAATACTATGTCAATAAAAAATTTGACAACATAGAAACCTCATAGTATATATGAGTTTGCCCAATAAATGAATATTTTAACATTTATTTACCTGCTGTAATTTTTTCTTGAAAAAAGACTAGGTCAAAAAGACCCAGTCTTTTTTTTCATCTTATGCAATAATATTAGTAACAACTCCAGAACCTACTGTTCTTCCACCTTCACGAATTGAAAATCTTAATCCTTCTTCTATAGCTATTGGTGTTATTAGTTCAATTGTGAATTTAGCGT
>NZ_JANJZL010000024.1:0-15687 GCF_024623155.1 Anaerosalibacter massiliensis | reverse complement strand
TTGCTTTATAATTAATTTTAGTATGTGATTTCATTGCAGATAAATTATACTAAAAAACAGGTCGAAGAGCTACCGCTCTTCGGCCTGTTTTACTTTTATGGGCTTTTTATTTTGAAACAGCCCCTTTATTATAGAAAAATTACCACAATGATATGGTAACTATTATATAATAACTAGCTGTTTTTCTGTGTTATCATCTATTAATAGAGAAAGAGTTTTATTATTATATGAGAGGAGCATTAATTATGGTAGATATTATAGATAAAGATTTAATTGAACCTGAACTAGATTTATATAGTAAAGAAGATATTATTAAACATTTAGCATTTTTAATGGATAAGAAAAATAGACTAAAAAATGTAAGTGAATATATAAAATCCGTTATTGATAGAGAAAATTTAACAAATACTTATGTAGGATATGGTGTTGGTATACCTCATGGTAAGACTGATGCAGTGAATGTTCCTACTTTAGCTTTTGCTAAAATTAAGAATCCAGTTATATGGGGTGAGGAAGAAGATTTAGCTAATCTAATATTTATGATAGCTGTTCCTGAAAAGTCTTCATCTAATGAGCATTTAAAGATATTAGCAGCATTATCAAGGAAACTAATGGATGAAGAATTTAAAGAAAAATTGCTGGTTACAAATAGTAAAGATAATCTTATAAAAATTTTGAATGAGGTATTTGAGTGATTGTATCATTATTTGAAGTTTAATGTAGTTAGAAATACTTATTTTTAGAGATTATTTTAATAAAATAATATTAGGAGGGTGCTTGAGATGAATAGGGAAGTTAAAAATATTAGAACTTATCTTATGACAGGTGTATCTTATATGATTCCAATTGTAGTTATTGGTGGTGTGTTGATTGCATTAGCCATAGCCTTAAGTGGTATAGAAGCAGGAACAGGAGCTAATATTACTAATCCAATACTTGTGAAAATGAATAGTATAGGTGGACTTGCCCTTGGGCTAATGGTTCCTGTATTGTCTGGATTTATTGCATTTGGAATAGCTGATAGACCAGGTTTAGCTCCTGGGTTAGTAGGAGGAGCTTTAGCTAATGAAATAGGGGCAGGATTTTTAGGAGGAATTATAGCAGGCTTTGTAGCAGGATATGTGGCAAGATGGATAAAATCTTGGAAGGTTCCACAACAATTGAGAGCAATAATGCCTATATTTGTGATACCTTTAATAACTTCACTAATAGTAGGAACAGTCATGTATTTAATAGGTGCACCAATAGGAAAATTAATGAATTCCATGACTTATGGATTAAAAAGTATGAGTACTAAAAATTCAGTGGTATTGGCAATTATTATAGGCGCTATGGTAGCTTTTGACATGGGGGGACCAGTTAATAAAGTAGCTTTTATGTTTGGAGTTACATTAATTGGAGAAGGAATATATATAGTTATGGGAGCAGTTGCAGTTGCAGTTTGCATACCACCTTTAGGAATGGGTATAGCTTCATTAATTAGTCCCAATAAATATACTAAAGTTGAAAGAGAGGCTGGAAAGGGAGCTATAATGATGGGGTTGATTGGTATAACAGAAGGTGCTATTCCCTTTGCAGCAGCAGATCCATTAAGAGTCATACCATCTATAATGGTAGGTTCTTCAGTAGGTTCTGCAATTGCAGCTATAGGAAAAGTTGGAGATCATGCACCTCATGGAGGACCAATAGTATTACCTGTAATTGATAATAAACTTATGTTTATAGTATCTATACTAATAGGTGTTGCAGTAACTGCATTTATGGTTAATATTTTAAAAAAGGAAGTTATAGAAAAAGAAGAAGATGATGAATCCACAGATATAGTTGTAGAGTTTGAATAGTTTATAATTAGAGAGGTGGTTAATATGAAGATATTGGCGGTAACAGCTTGCCCAACAGGAATTGCTCATACTTATATGGCAGCAGAAGCATTAGAGAGAGAGGCAAAAGCTAGAGGATATGATATAAAAGTAGAAACTCAAGGTTCCATTGGAATTGAGAATAAAATAACATCTGATGATTTAGTAGGGGCTAATGTGGTGATTATTACAAAAGATATGGCTATAAAGGGAAAGGATAGATTCAAGGATATTCCTATAGTAAATGTAGATATTGGTGATGTTATAAAGAAGACTGGTCCCCTTCTAGATATGATTGTCAAAAAGATATCTGAAGATTAGTTCTCTTGTCTAAGGAGGAATTTTGTGAACATTAGATTAAAAGAAATCCTAAGAATACTTCTTATTTCTACAAGTCCAATAACCGTAAATAAAATATCTGAAGAACTTGGAGTTTCAAATAAAACTATAAGGAATGATTTGGATAAACTAGATGACTATGTTGAAAGGGAAGGACTTTTATTGATAAGAAAAAGAGGAGTAGGTATAAGCATAGAAGGACCAAATAAAACTAAGGTTTTACTTCTTGAAAAGATTAAAGATAAGGATGTAGTTTATATAGAGCCTTTCTCTCCAAATGAGAGGAAGGCTTATATTCTTAAAGCCTTATTTTTGAATGGAAAAAATATAACTTATAGAAAACTTGCTGAAGAACTCTATGTTAGTACCAACACTATTTATAAAGATTTAAAAAAAGTAGAACAATGGCTCGAAAACTACAATCTTATGTTGGATAGAAGAAGAAATTATATAGATATTATTGGTGAAGAGGCAAACTATAGGAAGGCAATTTCTAATTTTATACAAGAGATTAAAAAGCCTAATAATATGAAAGAAGAATTCTATAGTGAATATGATGGTAGAATAGATTACAATACTTTAAAGCAACTAAAGGTTCTTATGAATTTAGATTATAAAGCTATAGAAGAATTATTAGTAGATATAGAGAAAGAATTGGACTTCAAATTTTCTCAAGAAGCCTTTATCAATTTAATAGTTCATATAGCTATATCCATAAAAAGGATTCAGGAAAATAAAGATATTACTATGTCTAATGAAACATTTAATAGTATCAATCATACAGAGGAATTTAGATGTGCCAAAGAAATGGCCAATGAAATGGAGAAATTATTTAGTATTAAAATACCCAAATTTGAAATAGGATATATAACTCTCCATATTTTAGGTAGTAAAAGACATGAAAAAGAATTAGAAAATTTAAATTTTTCTTTTGAAGAAACAAATGGTTTTAAGTTGCCATTAATAATGGCGAAAAATATAATAAATATAGCTAGTGAAGCTTTAAAAATTGATCTCACTAAGGATCAAAATCTTCTGAATGGATTGGTTTTACATTTAAGACCCACCATAAATAGGTTGAAATATGGACTTACACTAAAAAACCCCATATTAGATGAGATAAAGGAAGATTATCCAGAAATATATGGTGTATCTTGGATGACTAGTGTGGTTTTTGAAAAGTACTTAGATATAAAAATACCTGAATCAGAAATTGGGTATATTGCTATTCATATAGGGGCAGCTGTAGAAAGGAATAAGAAGAGAATAAGATGTCTTGTTGTATGTCATACAGGAATAGGAACTTCCCAGCTTTTATTGGCTAAATTAGAAAGACGATTTAAGGAGCTAGAAATAGTAGGTGTGAGATCATCAACAAAACTTAATACATATAAACTTAAAGATATAGATCTTATTATTTCTACAGTACCTATACAAGAAAATAAAGAATCTTTAATTGTTAGTCCTATTTTAAATGAATATGATATTGAAAGGTTAGAAAATTTTATCTTTGATTATTATAATATGACAGTTTATAAATCGGAAGATTTGTTATGTAAGGAAATTTTTTTTAGAAGATGTAAATTTTCAAATAAAGAAGATATTTTATTTGAAATGTGTCAAACACTAAAAGAAAGACAATACTTAAAAGATGGATTTGAGGAAACCGTTATTAAAAGAGAAAGAATTATGACTACGGAAGTAGGAAAGAAATTTGCGATTCCCCATGGAGATCCTAAAAAAGTTCAAAAATCTTGTATAGCTCTGGCTGTGTTGGAACATCCTGTTATATGGAAAAATGAATATGTTGAATTTATTCTAATGGTGTGCTTAACGGAAAATGATTTATATAAGGGACAAAGTATATTTAGAAATCTTAACTATTTTATGGACCAGGATGAATTTTTAAAAAAATTGAAGGCAGGATATAAGAGTGCAAAAGATGCATTAGACAGATTAGAATCTAATTGAAAATACTTTATTATAAAATGAAACTAAAACCTCATTTAAAAAATTCTTTAAATTGTAGTATAATTTAAAGAGGGAGGTAAATTTTATGTTTATTAAAAATGGAGAAAAAGATATAGAATTAGATGAAAATATAATATTTAAAAATAAAGTTCCAATATTGGTTAGAGATGAAGATTGGCTAAAGCTGTTTAATCAAGTAGATGATAAAGATATTCAAGATTGCAAAAAAGAATTGGAGGAACTATTAGAAAAACAGAATAAAATTGAAAGAGAAATTTCCCATTGGCATAAAGAGAAATTAAAATGTATGAAAATGATACTAGGTATTTCAGATGCAGTGAACAATGATGAAAAAGTTGAGTCAGTAGGACTCTTAGATGAATATAAAGAGAAAATATATTGGATAAATGAAACTATAGATGAATTGACCTTTAAACTAGAAAGCTTTCCAAAAGAAATAAGAAAATCAAACTATGAACTTTTGAAAGCCACTGTAAACTATGGATATAGTGAACTAAAAAGTAAAGAAGAAAGACTATCCAATGTAGTAAGAGAGCTAGAAGCTTTAAGGGAAAGATTAAGAGATCTTATAAATGAAAAGCATGATTATGAAGAGTGGATAGACAATAACTATACTTTTTTACATCGAATATTGGGAAACAAAGAAATTGAGAAATTAGATAGAGAGATATTTGAATAGAGAGGTAGAGAAGATAAAATGATTCAAGGTATAGGAATAGATATAGTGAAATTAGAAAGGATAGAAAAAATTATTAAAACAAAGAAAGAAAGATTCTTTGGAAAAATTTTTACTCCTAGAGAAATAGATTATATTAGAAATAAAAATGAAAATTCATGCACTATTGGAGGAATATTTGCGACTAAGGAAGCAGTGAGTAAGCTATTAGGTACTGGTATAGGAAAAATTAGTTGGAATGAAATTGAAGTTTTTCATAATAATCTTGGTAGGCCTTACGTAAAATTATATGGGAAGGCTCTTTTCATAATGAATGAGAAAGGTATTAAAAATATTCATTTATCTATAACTCATGAAAGTGAATATGCAATAGCCATGGTAATTGGCGAGGGAGGAATGAAATCTATAAAATATATGAAAAATATATTGCCAATAAGAAAAAAGGATAGTCATAAGGGTACTTTTGGAAGAGTAGGTATAATTGGAGGAAGTACAGGAATGACTGGTTCAGTATATTTTTCTAGCAAGGCTGCTTTAAGAAGTGGAAGTGGATTAGTTTATACAATAGCACCTAAGTCTCTATTAAATATACTATCTATTAAATTAACAGAGGCCATAATAAAACCAGTAGAGGACAATAATAAAGGGAATATTACTTTAGATAGTTTAGAAGGTATAGAAAAGAACATTAAAGGTTTAGATGCTATAGCTTTAGGTCCAGGAATGGGCGTAGATGATGAAAGAATTAAAGTAGTAGAAGAAATACTTAATATGACTGAAAAAACAATAGTATTGGATGCAGATGGATTAAATTGTGTATCTCAAAAGCCAGAAATTTTGATTAAAAGGAAAGGAATAACTATTATAACTCCCCATCCAGGAGAACTTTCTAGACTACTTAATACAAGTATAGAGGAAATACAGAAGAATAGGATAAAATACTGTAAAATAGCTTCTCAAAAATATAATACAATAACAGTCCTTAAAGGAGCAAACACAGTAGTTTCCGATAATGAAGGAAAAGTATATATAAATGAATCAGGAAATCCAGGTATGGCAACAGCAGGTAGTGGAGATGTTCTTACAGGTATTATAACTAGTTTCATAGGTCAGCAAATAGAAGAATATAAATCAACTATTCTAGGTACTTATATTCATGGTCTTGCTGGTGATTTATCTAAAGAAGAAAAAGGAGAGTATGGGTTAATTGCAGGAGATATTTTAGAAAATATTCCATATGCAATAGATTTAGTTTATAAAAATTCAAATTGAGGGATGAGAAATATTATATGAAAAAAGTATTAGTTGGTATTATATTTTTAATTGTTATACTTGGGATGACTTCTTGTAAAGAGCCAACTAATGAAGAAATTTTAAATGGTTTAAAAAAAAGTATAGATAGTTTTGAAAGCTATGAATCTGTATCAAAGGTAATAGTTAAGAGCAATAAGGGAGAAACATCGTATAAATTTAATGAGACATATATAAAACCAGATAAGATTAAATTAGAAATTATTGAACCAAAAGAGAGTCTAGGGTGTATAATTATATATGATGGCAATAAAATCTTTTTAAAACATCCTAGTATAAATCAAACTATTTCTATGGATAATATAAAATCTTTAGACAAAAGTTTTTTTATAGGAAATTTCTATGAAAACTTAAGCCTTTGTGAGAATCCTCATATATCTACAGAAAATATAGAAGATAAAGAATACATAATATTGACAATAAATTTGCCAAATCAAACTGAATATAGATATAAACAAAAAATATGGCTAAATAAAGAGGATTTTGTCCCATATAAGTTGAATTTATTAGATAAGGATGGAATGGTTAATACAGAAGTATATTATGAAAAATTTAAATATAACAAAGTATTAGATGAGGACATTTAAGGAGGTCGCCAAAGATGAGTAAATTAGAAGAACTAAGGCCTGTTTGGACTGAGATTAATTTAGATAATTTAGCTCACAATATTAAAGAAGTAAGAAGAATTACTAAAAAAGAAGCATTGGTAACAGCTGTAGTAAAAGCTAACGCTTATGGTCATGGTTCCATAGAAGCATCAAAAGTGTTTCTTGAAAATGGAGCTGATAGGTTAGCAGTTGCTACACTATCAGAAGGAGTAGAACTGAGGAGGGCAAGTATAAAAGCACCAATATTAATATTAGGATTTACTCCAGAAAACCAGCATAAGATAGCTGTGGAAAACGATATTACTGAAACTATCTATAGTTTAGAGTCTGCAGAAAAATTATCTAAAACAGCTAGTAGATTAAACAAAAAAGGAAAAATTCATATTAAGGTAGATTCAGGCATGGGAAGAATAGGTTTTAGAGCAGAAGAGAGTTCTATAGATGACATAGAAAAAATATATAAACTTCCTAATATAGAAATTGAAGGAATATTTACTCACTTTGCTAAAGCTGATGAAGTAGATAAAGGATACACTAAAGAACAATATAAAAATTATAAATGGATTATAGATAGATTAAAGGATAGAAATATAAATATTCCTATTAAGCATGTATCAAATAGTGCTGCAACCATAGATTTGCCAGAATATAATTTAAATATGGTAAGAGGCGGAATAATGATTTATGGTCTTTATCCTTCAAAGGATGTAGATAAGAAAAAAGTAAGTTTAAAACCTGCTATGACCTTAAAAGCTAAGATATCTCATTTAAAAGAAGTTCCTGAAGGTACAGGAGTTAGCTATGGTCAAATATTTGTTACAAAAAGAAAAAGCAAAATAGCTACAATCCCTATTGGATACGCAGATGGTTTTACAAGACTTTTAACATCTAAAGTAGAAGTATCTATAGGTGGCAAGAGAGTACCAATTGTAGGAAAGATATGTATGGATCAGTGTATGATCGATGTAACAGATATTGAAAATGTAGAAGTAGGAGATGAGGTTGTATTATTTGGAGATGGAAAAAATGGAGCTCCTCATATTGATGAAATAGCAGAGAAATTAAATACTATAAACTATGAAGTTGTTTGTATGGTTGGAAGGAGAGTTCCTAGGGTCTATATAAAGGATGGCAATATAGTTAAAATTTTAGATTATTTATTAGATTAATCTAAAATTTGTATAATATGTCTTTAAATTTGACACAATGATAATAAACAACTATAATTATTCTGTATATGTTTTCGTCATTTTTATATCATATTTTTTTATTCTATTAATATATTTTTAATGGGGCTTATTTATGGGATTGGTTAATGGGGGAATCTCTAAAAGGCTTGGGGGTGCAAATGTTAATGGCTGAAACTAAAAGGATTATGATAAGTTTGCCTAATAGCTTATTAGAAGAGGTTGATTTTATAGTCTCCATGGAAAAAAAGAATAGAAGTGAGTTTGTGAGAGAAGCAATGAAATTATATATTAGAGAAAAAAGAAGAGTAGAAATTTGTGAAAAGCTTAAAGATGGCTATAAAGAAATGAGCAAAATAAATTCGGCTTTAGCAGAAATAGGATTAGAAGAAGATATGAGAGAACTAGACAGTTATGAAGCAAAACTTACAGGGTCAGGGTGTGAAAAAGTGTGATAGTTAAAAGAGGTGATATTTTTTATGCCGATTTAAGTCCTGTAGTAGGGTCAGAACAAGGGGGAATTAGGCCGGTTCTTGTAGTACAAAATGATATAGGAAATAAATATAGTCCAACGATTATAATAGCTGCAATTACTTCTCAAATTAATAAGGCTAAACTTCCAACCCATGTAGAAATCAAAGCTACAGAATATGGCTTACCTAAAGATTCAGTAGTTTTATTGGAACAAATTAGAACTATTGACAAAAAGAGATTGAGAGAGCGAGTCGGCAAATTTAGTGATGAAATGATGGTTAAAGTAAATGAATGTTTAAAGATAAGTGTTGGACTTGTAGATTTATAAGATAAAATAAGCATGAATTCATGCTTATTTTTTTGTGAATAAAATTATTTTAAACTTGGGAAATTTCCAGGGAAATATAATAATATAATTATTTGAAACCTTGCTGATATATAGTATAATTTAATGAAGAAGTGTTAGTAAATAGTTCTTGAAGATAAAGGCAATACTAATATATATGTAAAGTAGATTTCGAAAGGAGTTAGAAAGTGAATATATTACATATAATTTTCAGCATAGAAAAAGGTGGTGCGGAAACTTATTTATTCAATATAGTGGAAAATATGAAGGGAGATATGAATTTTTTTGTCCTTTGTGACCACAAAGGAGGAAACCATAAAAAAATTCAAGATATTTGCAAAAATGTGGATATTATAGATATGAAAAATCCCTTTGATTTGAAAGCTGCAAAAAAAGTAGCTAATTATTGTAAAGAAAATGATATTCATATAATTCAGACCCATTTTTTAAGGGAAAATTATATAGCGGTACTTTCCAAATTATTTAATCCTAAAATAAAAATTGTTTGGACAGCCCATCTAATAGCAGATAATAAGGGAAAAATAAAATTTTTCAATAAATTATTTTCTGGATTTGTAGATAAAATAATATGTGTTTCAGAAGCTGTAAAAAAATCATTGATAGAGGAAGGAATATCTGAAGCTAAGCTTCAAGTTATATATAATGGCGTTGATACAAAGCACTATAAGCCTATTGAAAATAATTTTTTTAAAAGTAAGATGTCTTTAAATGATAGTACTTTAGTTTTAACTACTATATCTAGATTCAATAAAGAAAAGGGTCATAGTTTTTTAATAGATGGCATAAGAGAGTTAGAAAAATATATCGAAAATTTTAAATTGATATTAGTAGGAGAAGGAGAAGAACAAGAAGCTATAAAACAAAAAGTGAAAAAATATGAATTAGAAGAGTATATTATGTTTTTAGGATATAGAGAAGATATTTTGGAAATTTTATCTATTACAGATATATACATATCACCTTCAAAAAATGAAGCGATATCTTTCTCCATACTGGAGGCGCTATCTTCTGGAAAAGTTGTAGTAGCAACGGAAGTAGGTGGAGTGCCTGAAATATTTAAAAAGGGTGATATAGGGGTATTAATTCCTTATGGAGAACCAGAGGTATTTGCTCAAGCAATTGTCCATTTATATACTAATGAAAAAGTTTATGAAAAGAAAAAAATGAACTCTAGAAAAATAGTTGTAGATAATTTTTCATTAAATAAAATGGTAAAGGAAACTTTAAATTTATATAATGAACTATTGAATGAATAATGAACAAAACTATTAAATGAAGGAAGGGGTGAACCTATCAAAATGATAGGTTATTATAATGAAAGTATTACATTTAATTAGTGGAGGAGACACTGGTGGTGCTAAGACCCATATAAATAATCTTTTAGTAGAATTAGATAAAATGATTGATTTAAAAATGATTTGTTTTATTGAAGGAGAATTTTTTTATGAATTGAAGGCAAAAGGTATAGATATTGAAGTTTTCAAACAAGAAAAGAGATATGATATGTCAATAATGTCTCGTCTTAAAAAGGAAATAGAAAGGGAAAATTATGATATAATACATTGCCATGGTGCAAGAGCAAATTTTATTTCTATGTTTTTAAAGAGAGAATATAATATACCTTTTATAACTACAATTCATAGTGACTATAAATTGGACTTTAAAGACAATTTTTATAAAAAGATTGCATATACAGCAATGAATACTATAGCTTTGAAGAAATTTGATTATTATATAGCTATTTCCACAAATTTTAAACAAATGCTTGTAGATAGAGGATTCAATAAAAATAATATATTTACAGTTTATAATGGAATAGATTTTAAAGATAATATAAAATATATTCCTAAAGAAGAATTTCTAAAAAGGTATAATATAAACGCAGAGAATAAAATTATAGTTGGAATTGCAGCCAGATTAGATTTAGTTAAAGATCATGATACTTTTATAGAAGCAGCTTATAAAGTACTTCAAACTAGGAGGGACATTATATTCTTAATTGCAGGAGATGGAAATGAGGAAAAAAGACTTTTATCCAAGGTAAAAGAATTAAAAATAGAGGATCATGTTCATTTTTTAGGATTTGTAAAAGATCCCTATTCATTTTTCAATGCTATTGATATAAATGTTCTGACATCGGTAAGTGAAAGCTTTCCTTATGTAATATTAGAAGGGGCAAGATTTAAAAAGCCTATCATAAGTACCAATGTAGGTGGAGTAAGTGATTTAATAAAAGATGGGGATAACGGCTGGCTAATAAATATAGGGGACAGTGAAGCTTTATCAAAATATATAAAGTATTTTCTTAATGATGAGGCTAAGATAAAAGCTTTTGGAGAGAATCTTTATATGAATGTAAAAAATAAATTTTCTTCACAAAAGATGGCTTTAGATCATTTGAGAATATATGAAAACATTATACAAACTAGGAGGATGAGAAATGAAGATAATAAATGAAAAAGGGAAATTATTTGGTATTATAAATATAGTAGATTTAATTGTGCTAGTAGTTATAGTATTACTTATAATTGGAGGAACGAAGTTATTTAGAAGTCCTGAAATAGAGGTAGAAGAGGATGTAAAAGGGGAACAAAAAGAAGCTTTAATTACATTGGAAGTTGAAAATGCTGAAAAATTTATTGTTGATGGATTAGTGGTTGGCGATAATTTGTATAATGATGAGAAAGAGACTGAGTTTGGAAAAATTATAGATAAGAAAACAGAAAATCAAAAAGAAAAAATTAAAGATTCAGATGGAAACTGGGTATATAGAGATATTCCTGATTCATATAAAGTTATTCTCACTATTGAAGCTAAGGCTGAGGATACACCCAAGGCAATTAGGGTAGGAGATAGTGCAGTAAGAGTTGGCGGTGAACTTGTACTAAAGAACAAAAAAGTAAGAATGGCAGCAAGAGTTGTTGAAGTAAAAGTGGAATAATATTGGAGTGATATTATGTATGATAGTGTTACATTAACAGTATTATCAAATATTTATAATGGAATCAAAAGAGGTTATGAATATAGTTTGTTTAAAAAAGTTCTTATTAAAATAAGTAAAGTATTTAAATATTTGAGTAAAGGCTCTTGGTTTGTAAGATTCTTTACTTCTGATAGAAAAATATTAGAAGAAAGTTTATTTTATAAATTATATTGTAAATTTCTAGATAATGTATATAAATTTATTAAATACTTTAATAAAGCTGCAAACAGATGGAAGGAAAATAGTATTATATACATTATTATTTCTAGATTATTTAAAGATAAAAGAAAAACCCAAGATACATTCCATATATTCTTAATGTTTTTTGGATTGACATTATTGTTTTTAAATATTTTTAAAGGACAAATTTTCGTTAAAACTAATATATTATCAATATTTATAGTATTTATATCCTTATTAGGAATTAAAAATGGCTATGAAGAAGGAATTAAGGAAAGCTTAATATTAAAATTTATAAAAGGTTTTGTTTCAATAGATGAGGGAGGGAGAAAATAGTGGTAGAAAATTTGAAGAAGAAAGAATCAATACTCCCTATACTAGTAGGTATATTTTTTGGCTTGATTTATTTTAAATTGCCTATAAATATATTTATAGTTTTATTTTTAGGATTTATTATAATGGTAGCTACCCTTTATAATGTAAAGATAGGAATATACTTATCTGTGTTTTTAATGCCCTATTTGCCATTTACTTTGGCCTTGATTTTTATGTTATTTGTTTTTTTTGCTTATATTTATAAGGGGATTTTTAAAAAAATAGAACCTTTTTCAAGAGATCCAATAGATATACCTATAGCTTTATTTATCATTACAATAATTATATCTACTTTAACATCTATTGATCCAAAGGGTAGTCTTAGAGATTTAGTTTTTCATTTAATATCCATAGGGTTTGTATTTGTAACAGTAAATAATATCAAAAATAAGAAAGATTTAAATATTCTATTTAATATTTTAGTTATTACTGCTACCTTAGTAGCATTGTATGGTATATATCAATATAAAATACAATTAAAAACAACTGATATTTGGCTAAGTAAAAATACCAGTTCAGGAATTGTAACTAGAGTATTTTCTGTATTTGATAATCCAAATGTTTTAGCAGAATATTTAATTATGATACTTCCAATATCAATGTCACTTTTTTACAATTCTAAAAAGGTATATAAAAAATTGACTTTCCTTTTGACTACAGTTATTTTAGCGGGCGGACTAGGTTTAACATACTCAAGAGGTGGATGGTTAGGATTTATCTTTAGTGTTTTAATTTTTGTTTTTCTTGTTGAAAAAAGGCTATTTTTTGTATTTATACCTTTAGGAATATTGATACTACCTTTTCTTCCTCCTACTATTTTAAATAGGATTAGAAGTATAAATGATTTAGGAGATTCATCTAATCTTTCTAGATTTCAAATATGGTTAACAACTATTGAAATTATAAAGGACAATTGGATTGCTGGAGTAGGACTCGGGAGCAAGGCTTTTATGCACGCCTATAGATCTTATAGTAGTGAGACTTTCACTTATTATCATTCCCATAATACTTATCTTCAAGTTGCAGCAGAAATGGGAATTGGAGGAGTAATAGTTTTTTTAATGCTTATATTTATAATATATAAATATACAGTTAAAAATTTAATTAAATATGAAGATAGATGGATAAAGGTTTCAGCGGCAGGAGTACTTTCAGGATTATCTGCAGTTTTTATTCATAGTCTTGTAGATGATATATTTTTCATGCCTGAGACTATAATAACTTTCTGGACCTTAATATCCTTTATACTAGTTCTCACAAAAATATCTAAAAATGCCAAGGAGATTAGTTAAATATTTTACTGGATATTTTAAGGAGTAGATGATAATATGGAGAATATAAAGATATTTGGGACGAGAGTAGATAAAATTACTCAAAAAGAGGCAATTAAGAAAGTTGGAAAGTTTTTACATGAAGATGAAATGAAAGCTATATATACTCCCAATACAGAGATAATAATGGAAGCTAGGGAAGATAATTTTCTAAGGAAAGTATTGAATAGTGGAGATATGGTCATACCTGATGGAATTGGACTTATATATGCATCAAGAATAAAAAAAAGACCCCTTCCAGAAAGAGTTACAGGATTTGATTTATCCATAAATATGTTAGAATTAGCTAATAGAGAAGGTTATAGTGTTTTTTTATTAGGTGGTAAGGAAGGCATAGCTAAAAAAGCTGGAGAAAATATAATTAAAGAATATCCTAATATTTCAATAGCAGGATACAATAATGGATATTTTAAAGGTTCTCATACTGGGACTCCTGGAGATTTGGAGGAGTTGGAAGTTTTAGATAAAATAAATAATACAAATCCTGATATATTGTTTGTAGGATTTGGGGCTCCTAAACAGGAAAAATGGATATATTTAAACAAGGATAGGTTAAATTGTAGGGTGGTTATAGGTAATGGAGGAACTATAGATATACTTGCAGGTAAAGTAAAAAGAGCCCCAGAAATTTATCAAAAATTGGGATTAGAGTGGCTTTATAGACTTGTAAAAGAGCCATCAAGAATAAAAAGGCAAATTGTTCTTCCTAAATTCATGCTTAAAGTTATATTTGAAAAAAATGTAATTGAGTAATATGGGAGGGGTTCTATGGAAAATAAAGAGAAATGGTATACGGAAGTTTTATCATATTTAGGTATTACCCTTGGAGTATTTTTAATGGCAATATCTTTGAACTTTTTTTTAGAGCCTAATACAATAGCACCAGGTGGTGTAACTGGATTGGCTATTATAATCAAAAAAAGTACAGGTATACCTGTATATATTATAAATTTGCTTATAAATATACCTTTATTTATATTTGGTATAATTAGATTAGGTAAAGCATTTGGAGCTAAAACATTATTTGCTACATTAGGACTTTCTTTTTTTCTGAAATTTGTACCCTATGAAATAGTAACCCATGATTTACTCTTGTCTGCTCTTTTTGGAGGAGTCATTATGGGATTAGGTCTTGGTCTAGTATTTAAATTTGGAGGGACTACAGGAGGCACAGATTTAGCAGGAGCTATACTAAATAAGTCCTTTCCAGCTATAAGTATACCAACTTTTATGATGGCAATAGATATGTTTGTAGTTATTGTAGCAGGAATTGTAGATAGAAAAGTAGAGACATCTCTATATTCAATTATTTCTCTGTATACATCGGTAAAAGTTGTAGATTTAATGCTAGAAGGTATAGGTTATTTGAAGGCCTTTTTAATAATCACTAATAAACCAAAGGAAATAAGTAAGGCCATTATGAATGAATTGGAAAGAGGAGTAACCCTTTTTAAAGGGAAAGGTATGTACACTGAAGATGATAAGGATATTTTATTATGTGTAGTGAACAGATCCCAATTTACGAAGGTGAAAGATATAGTCAATACAATAGATACATATGCCTTTGTTATGGTGACAGAAATGTATGAGGTTATAGGAGAAGGATTTAAAGAAATTAAAAAATAGATGGGAGGAAATTTAATGAACAAATATAAGGAGTATCAAGGCATAGCAAATACACTAAGGATAGATATAATAAAAATGCTTGAAAAATCAAAATCAGGACATCCTGGAGGTTCCCTTTCAGCATGTGAAATATTAACTGCCCTTTATTTTAAAGAAATGAACATTGATCCTACAAATCCTAAAAAGGATGACAGAGATAGATTTGTTTTATCAAAGGGACATGGAGCACCAGTACTTTATGCTGCATTGGCGGAGAAAGGATATTTTCCAAAAGAAGAATTAAGCAGCCTTAGAAAAATAGATTCCATGCTACAAGGTCATCCAGATATGAAAGGAACTCCAGGTGTAGATATGACTACAGGTTCATTAGGTCAAGGAC
>NZ_JANJZL010000023.1:0-18468 GCF_024623155.1 Anaerosalibacter massiliensis | reverse complement strand
TATACCTAAAATTAGACTAAGAAAAATATATTTAAATTTATGGAAACTTAGGTACTTCAGTTGTCAACTTGAACATAAAAAAAGAGGCGTTTCATAACTGATAAATCAGTTATGAAACAGCCCCTTTTTTATTCTCCGATCTTTCTAAGTATATTTACAAACCAAAGAGTTAATATGATTCCTTTAAATACACTGCTCATGCTAATACTCCACCATACTCCAGTTAAGCCTAAAGATGTATAAGATGAGAGTATTAGAGAAGCTGGTATTCTAAATCCATTAAATATTATACCTACTACTGAAGGTGGCACTGTTTTTCCTAATCCGTTAAAAGCTCCTCCAGTTGCTATTTCTATGGTCATAAAAAGCTGAGATAATCCTAAAATTCTCAAATATATTATTCCTTCTTTTATAGCCTCCTCATCATTAGGAATAAACAATCTAAAAATAGGCCTTGCACCAAATATAAGGAGACAAGTTGCAAATATACCTATACACCCTACTATAAGCAACCCCTTTTTGTACCCTTCATGTATCCTGTCCCATTCTTCTGCTCCATAGTTTTGACCTACAAAGGCACTTAAAGCAGTAGAAAATCCTCCTGCTGTTAACCAAGAAATAGACTCTATTTGAGATCCTACCTTTTGCACTGCTATAGGAATAGGTCCCCACTGTGCTATTATTTTTGCTATGACCATAGCTATCATAGCAAACAGTCCATTTTGTAGTGAGGCTGGAAATCCAAGTTTAAATATTTTTTTAATATAATTTTTATCTGGAATCCTAAATATATTTAAACCACAAAATAATGTTAATTTATCTCTACTTATTTTGATAAAAATAAGAGTAGCTATAAATTGAGAAATTATTGTAGCTAATGCTGCTCCTTTTATACCCATTTCTGGAAAAGGTCCTAATCCTAAAATCATCATAGGATCAAGAACTACATTTAATCCTAATCCAATGGCATTTACTATAAAAGGTGTTGTACTATTTCCAGAACCATTAAATATCCCGGAGAAAACTGGATTTAAAAAATAAAACACCATACCAAAAGAAACTATGACTAAATAGTCTGTGGACATCTTTATTACTTCACTATCTCCTAAATTAAAAAATTTTATAAGATTATGCCTAAATAATATGAGAAATAAAGTGTATAATAGCCCAACAATTATATCTATCTGTATAGTATGAAAAACATAGTTTCTAGCAGCTTCCATATCATCTTTGCCATAGGATTGAGCAACTCCTATTTCTGCTCCTATTTTAGGTATTAAAAATAATGAAGAACCAAACCAAGTAAAAAAACCTGCAGTTCCTGCTGCTGCTACTGCATTAGTACTTACTCTCCCAAGCCATATCATATCCATCATATTATATGCCATTTGAACAAAAGAAGTAGCCATAATTGGAATTGCTAATTTAATTAATGTTTTAGTTATATTACCTTCTGTAAGTTTAATTTCTCTGTCCATACTTGTCCCCCTATTCCGAATTATATTTTAAGATGATTATTTAATTTTATAACATTAAAAAATATCCTTCAAGTTAGCCTAAAGGATATTTTTATATTAAATACTAATTGGCTAAATAATATCCAAATGCAATCTAATTAGATTATTTCTCTATATTTATTATATTAAAAGAACAATCTTTTCCTAAACATTGTTTATTCATATTTGAAAATTTACAAATTATATCATAATTTTCATAGTCATACATCTTTAGTTTAAAATGTTCTTCTACAAAAATCACTGCCTCTTTAATAGCTATAAAGCTATCTCTCTTACAGCAACGAGGACCTCCCACTTTACCAATAGCTATCAAAGCCCTTCCAGTCATTTGATTTGCTAATCCCCATCCTTCTTTAGATAGAGGGGTTGATTCTGTAATAATACTCATAAATATACCTGTACCTACTGCTGCACCGCAACTTCCATAAAAACCACAAAAACCTCCAGGAACTTTTTTTGCCCTTTCTTTAGCAATTTTTAATTTCTCACTTTTAATATATTTTTCTCCATTTAAATTATAAAAAGAGCTTATTAATACTGCAGGCACTAAATAATGATGTTCTGGTCCATGCATATTTATTTTATGATGTTTCATAATTTCATTTGCCATTTCTATAGGATTTGTTTTATCTGTAGATTTACAATATTGTTCTATAATATCCATTGCACTAGTACCATGGCATTTGTCACAAACATAGTGACCATTTTTACATGCTACATTTG
Source organism: Anaerosalibacter massiliensis (assembly GCF_024623155.1). NCBI lineage: Bacteria > Bacillati > Bacillota > Tissierellia > Tissierellales > Sporanaerobacteraceae > Anaerosalibacter > Anaerosalibacter massiliensis. The sequence goes on along the minus strand of NZ_JANJZL010000023.1, from coordinate 16,228 downwards.
TTCTAAACTTATTATGACAATAAACACATTCTATCTCTCTATAATCTTGACTATATAATAACTCACTACCACATAACATGCAATTCTGACTGTACCTTTTTACTGGATTCATTTTCTGCATCAATAAATCACCCTTTCTAAGTTTGAGAAATATTAAATATCTATTATATCTACATTTGGCTTTAATCTATATATCAAATCTTTTCTTTCCACTATAATAAGAACATTTTCATATAATTTCTCATCTGTTTTTATAACTTTTAATAAATCTTTGTTAGGATTTATAGCTATAGGATTACCTACCATCTTAAGCATTGATAAATCTCCTACTGTATCTCCATAAGAATAACTTAAATTCAAATCTACATTATATCTATTTACAAATTCATCAATAGTTCTTTGCTTGTTTTGAGAATCCCACATTCTAATAATATTACCAGTAAAATTATTATTATTATCTACTACATACTCACTTCCCCTATATTCTGTTACCCCATATTTTTCAGCCATTTTTTCTACTAAAAAATCTGGACTTCCAGAAATGAAAAATACTTTATGCCCCATTTTCTTGTGCCATTCTATTCTAGATCTAGTATATCTATAAACTTTGTCTCCATTTATTTTTATTACTTGATTAGCTATAAAACTTATATAATCTTTATTTATTCCTTTAAGTTCTTTAACATAATAGTCTGCAAGTTCTTCTAAATAATCTTCAAAATCTCCATATCTTTTTTCCCATTCACAATAGGTATGCTTTACATGATTATGCCATACTACTGGATCTATGACTTCATATTTAATTAGTTTTTTAAAATGTTGTATCATTAGAGAATTTCTATAAAGAGTACCATCTATATCAAAAAATGCAGCTACATTTCCCATAAAATCACCTCACTAAAATTATTTCTTTTTTAAATACATTTCATTAAAATACTTGTTTTCTCTTAATATTATATAATAATCTTTGTACTTCATCTCAAAATTAACTTCAGCTGATTGAAGGTCTATATCCTTTAACAAATGAATTGTACATAGTTTTTCTTCTTGATTCATGGAAAAACGTATTATAAGATTTCTAATTTGAGTAAATTGAAGCCTTCCTTTAATATAGGCTGGCAGATCTTCAATATATAAGTTGAGAGTTCTCATGTTCATAGGAATAAATAAATCTATATCATCAATACCCTCTCTTAATGTTCTTATTTCAAAATCACTAATTATTAAAAACTCACCACTTTCATATTTCATATGCTATCAATAATCTCCTCTTTGCTTGATTTTATAAAAAGACCTGAAGAATATACTCTTCAGGCCTTTTTTATAGGTTATCCAATTTTTTTCGTCTTTATATTAAATAATAGTTACATTCGCTGCTTGTGGTCCTTTTTGTCCTTCAACAATTTCAAATTCAACTTCTTGACCTTCTTCTAAAGTCTTGAAGCCTTCTTTGTTAATTTGAGAAAAATGAACAAAAACATCATTTCCATCTTCTGCTGTAATAAATCCAAATCCTTTTTCTGCATTAAACCATTTTACTGTACCTTTAGTCATGTAAAAAACCTCCAAAATTTTATTCCTTTAATTCCTCCTGAAGCAATTTATGTATAAAAATCTCCGAAATTATCATATTCAGCAAAATAAGCAAAGATGTAGAAAATAATTTCATCATGAATTTTTAAAACAAAATATCTCTTGTGAATTAAAGCTAACTCATTATACCATTATATATAAATCTTTGCAACTATATTTTGAAAATATTTTGTTATTTTTTAGCATTAAAAATTAACCCTCCTTTATTCTACAACTCCTGATTCAAGTATTTTAAATATTCTATTATCACAGTCAATTTCAGCTTCAATACCTAACGGAATAATGCACATAGGAGAAGTATGACCAAAATTCATATTGTATAATATGGGTAAATCTTTTCTACCAGACTCTTCTCTTATAACTTTTATATACATTTCTTTATATTCTTCATAATAAGTTTCATCTTTTGGTTTTCCAATTATAATTCCATTTATCCTGTCTATAATTCCTTGTGCTACGTAATTTCTTAACCACCATTTTATATATTCTGGCTCTGGTTTATCTTCACTAGTTTCTAAAAACAAAACTGCATTTTCCCATTCCTCTAAATTTGGCCACAATTCTGTTCCCTTAATAAATTCTAATACTTCCATGCAACCACCTATTAATTTACCGCGAACTCTTCCTTCACCTTGTAATATTTCATATCCTTTATTTTTTTTCATCTTTCTTTCAATGCTATTATTTTTCTCTTCTGACCACTCTAAATATTCACTAGTCCATTTATCACTTGATTCAATCTCACCTATTGTTTTAGATTGGAACAATACTTTATCAATCCACTTTTTAGTATAATCATGCATTGAAACATTTTCTGCAAATTCTCCTAATACACTCGGTCCATAAAAGGAAACTAATCCTGCTTTATAACACATAAAATGGTTAACTGTAGTATCAGAATATCCCATAAATATTTTAGGATTATTCCTTATAACATCAAAATCTATATATGGCAATAATCTTATTGTATCCTCTCCACCTATATTTGAAAATATAGCCTTTATTTTCTCATTATTAAAAGCTTCCATCATATCTTCTGCCCTATCTTCTGGATGTTTATATAGATATTCTGAACCTTTTAATGTATTTTTCATTTCCACTACTTCAAGTCCAAATATTTCTTCAATTCTCTTTTTCCCTATCTCATATCTGTGTCTAAATAATTCATCGCCAGCCATTCCATTAGATAGACTGACTATTGCTACTTTATCTCCTTTATTTAACTTCTCTGGTTTAATCATAATGAATCCCCCCTCTCTACATACCCATTAAGTTAATTTAAATCCAAATTCTATTGTAGACTCTCCCTTTTCACCTATAATTTCAACATCTATTTGAGTAACTCTTGTTTTAAAAACATCATTTATATTCCTTGTATCTTCTAAAGCAACTTTGAAATCATGCACATTATTAAAACTTCCTATGGTTAAATGTGGTAAATAACTAGTCTTTTTAAGAAAATCTGGATAGTAACTCTCTAATATTCCACTATACAATTTTTGGTGGATTTTTATTATATCTTCTTTTCCCTCTCTTACATTTAAAAATAAGTACTCATCTTTGAAAGAGTCATTAGTCCCTACTCCACTAAGAGTAATATTAAAAGGTTTGAACTTATTTAAGGCCTGAGATATATGCTTTTCTAACTCTTCAGTTTTTATATTGCTATCAAACGGAAAAACTAAAGTAATATGCGGCTTAACAAGACTAGCTAATGGATCATACTTATTTCTTATATTATCGATAACATATCCATTTTCAAATTCAGGAAAAATCATAATACATCTTTTTATCATTTTAAAATCACCTACTTTTTTCAAAAAACAAAATATAACTCTGCATAATCTATATATTGAAATTTGAAACAAAACTAATCTATTTTTAGATGTGAAATATCTCCATATAAAGGTATATTTATGTTTTTTTCATCTATTTCTATTAAAGTTAGACTAGTATTATTAATATGTGGTGTTTCCCATAATTTTTTCATAGGATAATTCTCAAAATATGCCATAATAACTCTTACAGTTACACCATGAGTTATTATCAAAACATTTTCATATTCACCTTCATAAATTATTCTATTTATAACGGAAATTGCCCTCTTTTGAACCTGAAAAAAAGTCTCCCCGCCATTATTTGCTTCATATAAATGAGGTGCATTTTGATATATATAATATTCCTCGGGAAATAACTTTTCTATATCCAATAAGCTATTACCTTCCCATTTTCCTGAGTGTATTTCTCTAAGATTATCTTCTAGTTTTATCTCTATATCTCTATCTCTAGCAATTATCTCTGCTGTTTCTAATGCTCTCATACTTGAACTTGAAAAAATAATATCTAGATCAACAGATCTTAATCTTTCTCCTAGTAGCACTGCTTCCTTTCTACCTTTAGAAGTAAGATTTGAATTCTTCCAGCCTTGTAATCTTCTTTGTAAATTCCATTCTGTTTGTCCATGTCTTGTTAGATATAATTTCACTAACATTCTCCTTTCAGTCCAACTTTGCAAAACTATAGCTTCTCAATCTAAAATCTAAAACATAATGTAACCTTAAACTTTGATTCTTTATCTAATAAATTCACTTTTTAACAATCCATAATAAACTAAATCCTCATATTCTCCCCACTTTTTTACATGTTGCCTCAATATTCCTTCTTTCTTCATCCCTATTTTTTCCATGACTTTTCCTGAAGCAGGATTCTTTTTTAAATGGGTTGCATATATACGATTTAAGTGCATTTTTTTAAAACCATAATCTAATATTGCCTCTGCCGCTTCCGTACAATAACCTTTATTCCAATAAGGCCTTCCTATCCAATATCCAAGTTCACCGATATCATACTCTTTTTTTATGCTTAATCCTATAGTCCCTATTAGATAGTTATCAGTTCTATCAGTAATAGCTAGATTAAGCATCTTACCTTCTTCATATTTTTCTTTATGAGTTTTTATCCATTCTCCTGCTATTCCATCTTCATATGGATAAGGTATATTTAAAGTCATTTCTGCAATAGCTATATTTCCAGCAAGTCTTTGTACCTCATTTTCATCACTAAGATTAAATGGGCGTAAAATAAGTCTTTCCGTTTTAATAATAGGCATCTGGTTCATACTATCACCTCTTTCTTATGTAACCTTTTAATTTTTTGAATTTTTACTATACTATCATATTTTAACATGAAAATCAATAAAATAAATTATAAAAAATGGCCCTAATAAGAGCCATATATAATTGATAATTTACTTTAGTTTTATAATATTTTTTATTTTTTCAGGATAATCTGTTATTATTCCATTTATATCATATTGTAAAACTTCATTTATATCTTTCTCTTCATTAACTGTCCATACCCATACTTCCTTATTTGCCTCATGGAGACTTTTCACAAACTTATTAGATAATATAGTCTGTTCTATTGTATAAAAATCTACATCAAGAGATGTTATATCTCCCGCAGATACAATAATTATCTGCCCGATTTTTATATTTTTATTTAATCTTCTTACTTCCTTTAATTCTTCATAATTTAAAGATTGAATATAGCAATCTTCAACCATATCATACTTTTCAATTAAATTAACAACTGCCTTTACTAATTCTTTATTGGAACCGTAGGATTTGAGGTCAATGATTAGTTTTATTTTTCCCTTTGTTTCTTGTAAAACATCTTCAAGTTTAGGAATTTTTTCTTCCTTATATCTTTTTGAAACTCTTGAACCTATGTCAAAGTTTACTAAATCTTCATAATTTAAATGTTTTACACTGGAAGATATTCCGGCCACCCTTTTAAATGTTTTATCATGATTTAATACAACAATTCCATCCTTAGTTAATTGGACATCTATTTCAGCAAAATTTACCCCCTTTTCCACAGCTGACATTATACCAACTATGGAGTTCTCTGGAAAATCAATACTATCTCCCCTATGTCCTGCTATTTTTATATCTCTACCTAAATGTATGGTTTGACTTGTTATTGAATAATTAATAGCCGAAAATATAATCAATGCTATAAATACTAGTAATATAAATAATTTCTTCTTTCTAACAAGGAATTTGGAAATACCTTCCTCTGTTTTGTTTAGTATTTCATTTGAACAAATTCCTAAATTATCTACAATTTCTATATTGCAATTCCTCTTAATCTTATAATATGATCTTGTTAGAAATATAGTATTCATTGGTGTAATAAGTAATGTAAGTACAAATACAATTCCACCCATAAATCTATATAAATAAATCTTCATAAATCTAGTTTCAATATCTAACTGTAATAATGAAATGATTAAACTTATCAATGATTCCATTGAAAAAGTTATAAGTAAAATTATTAAAAAAAAGATAACATTTAATAATACTAATCCAAATAGAATTTTAATCTTTCTATTTTTTGTCATCTCCAAACTATTTTTTATTGCATTTTTAGTTTTTTTACCTTCAATTATTGTAGAATGAATCGTAAAAACCCATCTTAGAAAAACATAAATCACTAAAATTATTCCTATTATATATAAAATAGATAATATATTAGATTTATATATTTCATCCATAACAAATTTAGGAATAGTCATATTCTCTGTTAACCTAAAAGATAATGGTGCATTGATAAAAGGCATAATAAGTAAAAATAATATCATTAACTGTAATAATCCATAACTAAAAATCTTAGATACTTTTTTAATAGATGTAAAAAAAGCATCTGATATGGAAATATCTTTTTTGAAATATTTTTTCTGAGATATAATAACTAATGTACCAAATTCAATAAATACTGCTATTGTAGATAAAAACAACATAAGAATTAAACCTGGAATAGCTTTATAATTTAAACCTATTTTAAATACTTGACCATTTAATAATGAATTAGAGCCTAATACTCTGATAATTAGATGAAAAATATATGTTATTAAAGGTATAAATATAAAGCTAGTAATCATTTTATATATAACCTCAAAAACTAAATAAGTTCTAATGCCATCTTTAAAATCATTAAAGCTATTTTTCATTAACTCAAACAATTCTTCACCTTCTAATATAGAACTTCTCTATTAAATTCTACAATAGAATAGTGATTTATTTCAACCCCTATATTCCAAACAATAAAATGATTATAGAGGAAATTTTTATTGTTCATTGGTACTTTAGACTAATCTAAATTTCTCAAAACAATCAAATTATATTAGCTTATTAATTTCTAATCATATTATGTAATCTTAAAATATAATAATTAAAATTGACTCAAGAACATTATAGATTGTATTCTGAATCGGATACGGTATTTACACTATATGTTAAGATAATTATCATATGATGCAAATATTATATAATGAAATTATGGCAATACCCTAAGAAGAATGATTATTTCTAAGAATGATAAAAAAAGAAATCATTTCAAGGATTTTAAGACATCTGTAAAGAAATCTACCATTTATGAAGCCCCCACTTTGCACTCTATTCTAGTCCCATTAAAGAAACAAAACATTGAATATGAAAATTGAGTTAAACAAATTTACATTCTACTTTAGTTCTATTAAAGATAATTTCACTTGCTTCTTGTTTAGTTAATTCTTTACATTTACATTCTACTTTAGTTCTATTAAAGCATATAAAGAAAAAATTAAAGAATTAGATCAAGTATATTTACATTCTACTTTAGTTCTATTAAAGAAAAGTAGACAAGTACTATGATGATTTATTTAAGAGGATTTACATTCTACTTTAGTTCTATTAAAGAATATAAAAAAGATAATAATAATAATAATAGTGATGGATTTACATTCTACTTTAGTTCTATTAAAGTATACAAGTTAATTACTAGGTCATAGGGATATGCAATTTACATTCTACTTTAGTTCTATTAAAGACTACTAAATACAATATAGCACAACTGTATAAAACAAATTTACATTCTACTTTAGTTCTATTAAAGATAATACTATGGATACAAAAGAAGCAATTAAATGTCTATTTACATTCTACTTTAGTTCTATTAAAGTCGCTACTGTGGGCGTTAAGCAAAATACACAAGGTCTAAATTTACATTCTACTTTAGTTCTATTAAAGTGATAAATATAAAAAAGATAATAATAATAGTGATGGATTTACATTCTACTTTAGTTCTATTAAAGCAAGCTTTCAAAAGGAGCTTATAGAGGGCATACAGGATTTACATTCTACTTTAGTTCTATTAAAGCAGCTAAAGAGTCAGGAGCATCATCATGCAAACTATATTTACATTCTACTTTAGTTCTATTAAAGAATATTGCATCCCCGCTCTAGCCATGTTGGCCCTTATTATTTACATTCTACTTTAGTTCTATTAAAGCCTTGTTTGTTTTTTATATATTATATCATATATAAATATTTACATTCTACTTTAGTTCTATTAAAGGCATCCATTTTGACATTAACTAAAGCATCAAACTCAATTTACATTCTACTTTAGTTCTATTAAAGTATGAGGGAGATATATTAAAAGAAGGAGAATATATATTTACATTCTACTTTAGTTCTATTAAAGTATATATGCCATTCTATCTGCCCAGTCTTCTCCAGTATTTACATTCTACTTTAGTTCTATTAAAGAATACACTTTATCTTTCAAAGGATTAGGATATTATGGATTTACATTCTACTTTAGTTCTATTAAAGATAGACAAGAATTTAAGCAAAGATAAAAAACAAGAAAATTTACATTCTACTTTAGTTCTATTAAAGGGTATGCTCCTGCTCCTTCTAAATAAATTAAGGTAGGATTTACATTCTACTTTAGTTCTATTAAAGACATTGTCATTTCTTGAGTAGTCGCATCCAGTTCCTCATTTACATTCTACTTTAGTTCTATTAAAGCCCCTTTGCTTTCCAACTCAAACCGTCATCTTTTACATTTACATTCTACTTTAGTTCTATTAAAGCTAACAATAAAGTAGCTATAGCTTGTGAATTATGCGAATTTACATTCTACTTTAGTTCTATTAAAGCAGAAAGAGTATGAGTCGATAGTTGTATAAAGGAATGAATTTACATTCTACTTTAGTTCTATTAAAGTATCTTTGTAGACATAATATTAACATCAATTCCATTATTTACATTCTACTTTAGTTCTATTAAAGGATGTTTACTTTGGTGGCGTGTGGAGATGGATCAGAATTTACATTCTACTTTAGTTCTATTAAAGATGCTATAGTAGAAAATTTACCTCTCATGCTAGAAGTATTTACATTCTACTTTAGTTCTATTAAAGGACAAAACAATTAATACAGCCCTTGCCGGAACTGGTATTTACATTCTACTTTAGTTCTATTAAAGTTACAGCAGGAAGCGGGATAATAGCAGATGGAGCAATATTTACATTCTACTTTAGTTCTATTAAAGGTGTTTATATGCTTCTATATCTTCACCTTCACCTTCATTTACATTCTACTTTAGTTCTATTAAAGATGATTGACTTTAGACAACAGTCATTAAACAGGTCTATTTACATTCTACTTTAGTTCTATTAAAGAAAGATTAAGAAATTTACTGAGGAGCTTGAAAATTCATTTACATTCTACTTTAGTTCTATTAAAGCTAGATACAGCTACAGATCTAATGCTAGCTTTTATTAGATTTACATTCTACTTTAGTTCTATTAAAGATTTTCTCTACTGCTTCTGAAATGTTTGGAGGGATTTTATTTACATTCTACTTTAGTTCTATTAAAGACTATATATATGAATGTAATAGAACATGAAGAAGAAAATTTACATTCTACTTTAGTTCTATTAAAGATATTCTTTTTCACATATATACGTTGCCTTAAACAATATTTACATTCTACTTTAGTTCTATTAAAGGTAAAAATGTAATACATCTGCATACTCTTCTAAGATATTTACATTCTACTTTAGTTCTATTAAAGAAGTAAAAATGTAATACATCTGCATACTCTTCTAAGATATTTACATTCTACTTTAGTTCTATTAAAGGAAGAAGATTAAGCCTTAAAGGGCTTATTTTTTATTATTTACATTCTACTTTAGTTCTATTAAAGCTGGTATACACGGTGTCTCTATGTCTATTTCAGTAGCATTTACATTCTACTTTAGTTCTATTAAAGATTCCAAACTCTTGTCCACTATTTATGTTTCCTTTTAATTTACATTCTACTTTAGTTCTATTAAAGCTTCCAATGTCTCCAAAATAATACTCCGCTGTTTCGTATTTACATTCTACTTTAGTTCTATTAAAGTCCATTTGCTTCGTTTAAAGCTTTGCTAATATCTTTATTTACATTCTACTTTAGTTCTATTAAAGATATAAATAAAATCACTATAGGGCAAATCGAAAAAAATTTACATTCTACTTTAGTTCTATTAAAGTATGACAGCCTAGTTTTCTTCTCATACAGTCCTTTCAATTTACATTCTACTTTAGTTCTATTAAAGTACTGCCTGATTGTGCTCTAAGTTGTCAATCATCTGTATTTACATTCTACTTTAGTTCTATTAAAGCGCATACATTCTTTTAGTTTTCACTCCACTTGTAGTATTTACATTCTACTTTAGTTCTATTAAAGCCTTGACTCACACGGAGTACAAGGTCAATCAATTGCATTTACATTCTACTTTAGTTCTATTAAAGAAATGTGGGTTGTATCTTGCTGTAGCTTCATGTAGATTTACATTCTACTTTAGTTCTATTAAAGCCTCTCTGTACCAATCTGAAACACCCTCTACAAATTGATTTACATTCTACTTTAGTTCTATTAAAGGTACCTTTTTCTGTTTGTGATTCTTTACTAAAGCCCAATTTACATTCTACTTTAGTTCTATTAAAGATTGGAAACAATGGGGTGAAAGAGCCTCGAATTGCATTTACATTCTACTTTAGTTCTATTAAAGTCATTATGTTTATTTTGAATATCTTCTATTTCTTTTATTTACATTCTACTTTAGTTCTATTAAAGTAGAATAGTATTATATATACATATATAGATAGTCAAATTTACATTCTACTTTAGTTCTATTAAAGGGCAAAGGCTTTCAATACTAGAACTTATAACGGGATATTTACATTCTACTTTAGTTCTATTAAAGGTAGTAGAAGGTCAGCCAAACAAGAATTATAAAAAAATTTACATTCTACTTTAGTTCTATTAAAGGTCCATATGATGCTAGAATAAAAACTAATCTTACCACATTTACATTCTACTTTAGTTCTATTAAAGCAATGATGTCGATAAATATGTTACTGCTGTTTTAGGATTTACATTCTACTTTAGTTCTATTAAAGGTACTTGATTATCTTGTTGTTCGCCTTCTATATATGAATTTACATTCTACTTTAGTTCTATTAAAGGGACATGGGATATACGGAAAATGAAGTTAGAGAAAAAAATTTACATTCTACTTTAGTTCTATTAAAGTCATCTTTCTTTTTCCATTCTAGAAACTCCACATAACATTTACATTCTACTTTAGTTCTATTAAAGCGGAAAGTTGTGCTAACTATTTAGATAAAGGCAGACTTGATTTACATTCTACTTTAGTTCTATTAAAGAATCCATTTTGGTGTGCTAAATCTAACAATCCTTCGTATTTACATTCTACTTTAGTTCTATTAAAGGATGTATAACTCTGTATGCAAGGATTTAAGCAAAGTTATTTACATTCTACTTTAGTTCTATTAAAGTCTATTATCTTCATATTAAACCCTCCTGTTTTATAGATTTACATTCTACTTTAGTTCTATTAAAGCTCCATGTACTATATGATAAAAGTGCTTATATTCACCATTTACATTCTACTTTAGTTCTATTAAAGTAGCACTAGTAAGGTCTGGTGTCTCTAACATAGAAAGATTTACATTCTACTTTAGTTCTATTAAAGTAGCTTTAAAACATCTTCTAGCCTAAATCTCTTACTCATTTACATTCTACTTTAGTTCTATTAAAGCTTGTCCTGATCTAGTTCTAAAAGTTTCATTCTCCTGATTTACATTCTACTTTAGTTCTATTAAAGCCTACAAAGTAAGGGTATTTTTCAACAACTGCTTTAAATTTACATTCTACTTTAGTTCTATTAAAGCAGCAAATGGATCATCGTCTTGATTATCTCCACCGTTATTTACATTCTACTTTAGTTCTATTAAAGTTTATTTATTTCAACTGCTAATAACTTAGCTCCACACATTTACATTCTACTTTAGTTCTATTAAAGTCCCTTAATTATAGGGGAGAGAATACAAATTTCCCCATTTACATTCTACTTTAGTTCTATTAAAGTTAGATGTTAAAAAATATGAACAATTGTATTATAAATTTACATTCTACTTTAGTTCTATTAAAGTAATATAGAAATTAATAATCAAATTCCATATTATTTATTTACATTCTACTTTAGTTCTATTAAAGTCCTTGCTTCATAAGATTGTTCGCTATAGCTATGCTTATTTACATTCTACTTTAGTTCTATTAAAGAGCACAAGCGAAAGTTCAATTGTTTGATGATAAAGGATTTACATTCTACTTTAGTTCTATTAAAGTTATACAAGGGAAGACTTTAAAGACATCAAAGTTTTATTTACATTCTACTTTAGTTCTATTAAAGTACAGATAAAGAGTATTACATTACCCATAAACGCATTTACATTCTACTTTAGTTCTATTAAAGAAAAAATTTGTATCAGAAATAAGTTTAGAACTTATAGATTTACATTCTACTTTAGTTCTATTAAAGTACCCCCTGTAGTGAAAATTGTCGCATTTACAGCAGAATTTACATTCTACTTTAGTTCTATTAAAGAAGCTTGTTCTAATCTAGTATTGTTATATTCTGTAGAATTTACATTCTACTTTAGTTCTATTAAAGGTACTAGTGTATCTAATTCAAGTAGATATAATCCCAGATTTACATTCTACTTTAGTTCTATTAAAGTATTTAAAAAGCAAGCATATTTTCGAGAGTTCTTCGGATTTACATTCTACTTTAGTTCTATTAAAGCTATTACAGTTGATTCTAAAATGATGAGCGTATATAAATTTACATTCTACTTTAGTTCTATTAAAGACAGTCCTTTGCCCCATACGTATTTCCCAATTAAATATTTACATTCTACTTTAGTTCTATTAAAGTGTTTTACATGAACATAATAACAGTTTTAATAACAAATTTACATTCTACTTTAGTTCTATTAAAGGAAATTCTTAACAAACTACTTGCCCATGAGCCCATAGCATTTACATTCTACTTTAGTTCTATTAAAGAAATTGTTTTTGGGTTTTATCCATTTCTTGTTTTATCATTTACATTCTACTTTAGTTCTATTAAAGCCGTTACATCTATGCGGACTGTATCACCGATTTGAGCATTTACATTCTACTTTAGTTCTATTAAAGGAAAAAACAGTAATGGGAAATATATAAAATTTGCAGAATTTACATTCTACTTTAGTTCTATTAAAGCAATAAAGCTATCATTTTCTTCATCTTGTACAGGCATATTTACATTCTACTTTAGTTCTATTAAAGCTCTGCTTTATCGGTAGCAGTATCCTTTTCATCTCCATTTACATTCTACTTTAGTTCTATTAAAGAAATAGCTCATTAATTCTATTAATTTCTTTATTTTTCATTTACATTCTACTTTAGTTCTATTAAAGCCGAAGACTCTGAACGAGCAATGCAAAAGTTAAGTGAATTTACATTCTACTTTAGTTCTATTAAAGCGTATTAGGTAATTCAAAAGACTATCCAATTATATTTATTTACATTCTACTTTAGTTCTATTAAAGTATTAGGTAATACTGTTTCATAGCTTCCTTGTAAAAGATTTACATTCTACTTTAGTTCTATTAAAGTAAACTATCGACCGAAGATGTAAGCGGTTTTAAAACAATTTACATTCTACTTTAGTTCTATTAAAGATGGATCTGCTGGACCATCACTATCCCCTGTATTATTATTTACATTCTACTTTAGTTCTATTAAAGCATAAAGCTAGTAAAGCAAGTAGAGGTTTTAGAGATATATTTACATTCTACTTTAGTTCTATTAAAGAAGAAGAGATGAATAGTTTAGGCGAAACAATGAAAAGATTTACATTCTACTTTAGTTCTATTAAAGTTAATATTACAGGTAATAGGTTGCAGGTAATTCATGAATTTACATTCTACTTTAGTTCTATTAAAGTTAATCAATCAAGGCATAAGTATAGCAAGCATATCAAAATTTACATTCTACTTTAGTTCTATTAAAGGTTTATTCTAGCAAATGCAGAGGACAAGCAACAGTAAATTTACATTCTACTTTAGTTCTATTAAAGCCAGTAAGTGGTCTATCTCTCCAACTTTTACTTTTATTTACATTCTACTTTAGTTCTATTAAAGAGAGCTTAAAAGTATTGATATATACGAAAATAGATTATTTACATTCTACTTTAGTTCTATTAAAGGAAATAAACGCTTTAGATACTGCAATAAGATTTAAAGATTTACATTCTACTTTAGTTCTATTAAAGCGGACATTCTCCTTTTTTGTCTGGACAATCTTATTTACATTCTACTTTAGTTCTATTAAAGTATTGATTTTTTTAGAGGTAATTAGTATACTATATTTATTTACATTCTACTTTAGTTCTATTAAAGCTGGCTCTAAATCTGCCCATTCTTGCACTTCATCTAGATTTACATTCTACTTTAGTTCTATTAAAGAAGGCAGAATACAGACAAGAAGTTATGAAGCTAAAGAATTTACATTCTACTTTAGTTCTATTAAAGTCCAAAACTGTTGAATTGACTTTTTGGAGCTTTTAACATTTACATTCTACTTTAGTTCTATTAAAGTTTATCGGTGTATTGATGTAAATCACATGCATAGCTATTTACATTCTACTTTAGTTCTATTAAAGATTTTCAAAGGTAAATTTACAAAGAGTTGAATTACCAATTTACATTCTACTTTAGTTCTATTAAAGTTGTGAGCCATTGAGCCGCTATTCGAGCCTGAAAGGTATTTACATTCTACTTTAGTTCTATTAAAGGCATAGCTTGTTTGATATAAGATAACAAAGTTGATATATTTACATTCTACTTTAGTTCTATTAAAGTATACTCTTGCAACTCTTGTTCATTTTTTAGTCCTTTATTTACATTCTACTTTAGTTCTATTAAAGTAAGAATATGTTTAGAGCAAAGAAAATGCTGTGTATGATTTACATTCTACTTTAGTTCTATTAAAGCCATTATCTAGCACCTACTTCCCAATGTTTCATATGATTTACATTCTACTTTAGTTCTATTAAAGAACTATCATGCATCCCAACTCCATCATGCAGAAGCTAATTTACATTCTACTTTAGTTCTATTAAAGAAGCCCTTAAAGATTGCGGCTCTACATCTATTTTGTAATTTACATTCTACTTTAGTTCTATTAAAGGGGCTAGTACAAGCAGGAGTAATTGAAAATGATGGAATTTACATTCTACTTTAGTTCTATTAAAGTTGTTAGTTTTTGAACAAATTTACCAGTATAGTTGGCATTTACATTCTACTTTAGTTCTATTAAAGCACATCTAAAAAAATCAGTACTGGACATATAAGGGTTATTTACATTCTACTTTAGTTCTATTAAAGCAATTGCTAAACGATATAATACTACTGTTAATAGATATTTACATTCTACTTTAGTTCTATTAAAGTCTATAGGTTGGAATATTGCCATTTCCATCAGATGCATTTACATTCTACTTTAGTTCTATTAAAGGATATGAAAAGTAAAGATATAAATAAACTTAAATGGGATTTACATTCTACTTTAGTTCTATTAAAGCATATCGCACATTAGCAGGTAATATCGCATAATAATTATTTACATTCTACTTTAGTTCTATTAAAGTCCTAGTGCTTTTGTCGCATCAACCGCTACAATATGATTTACATTCTACTTTAGTTCTATTAAAGAGCAAATACGAAGGAGGAACAAAAGAAGATACATTACATTTACATTCTACTTTAGTTCTATTAAAGCATCAACTTTTAGTGTATAATTATATATGTAAGGAGGATTTACATTCTACTTTAGTTCTATTAAAGTCCCTTCGCCCCGTTCTTTAGCTTCTTTTATAGCTCATTTACATTCTACTTTAGTTCTATTAAAGAATGGAGACGGCACAGCTTATAGCGATATTTATATGATTTACATTCTACTTTAGTTCTATTAAAGATAAAACCAGTCAAAATCAACAATGTGTGATTCTGACATTTACATTCTACTTTAGTTCTATTAAAGGAAAGAATAAACATGATGATGCTCCAGATGCAACAACATTTACATTCTACTTTAGTTCTATTAAAGATAGCGATGATGGGCGGATTAAGAAAGGGAGAAGTTTTATTTACATTCTACTTTAGTTCTATTAAAGAAGGCGAAGAAATTAAGGCTAATATTCAGCCAGCAGGATTTACATTCTACTTTAGTTCTATTAAAGCTGCCATGTACGCCTTTTGTCCCTCTGTGATGGTAATTTACATTCTACTTTAGTTCTATTAAAGTATATCTTCCCTATAAGGTTCATACTCTGTTGCTTCAATTTACATTCTACTTTAGTTCTATTAAAGCTTATTGCCCATCAATCTATTTAAGTCTAAAT
>NZ_JANJZL010000022.1:0-18977 GCF_024623155.1 Anaerosalibacter massiliensis | reverse complement strand
TGCTATACCTAAAATTAGACTAAGAAAAATATATTTAAATTTATGGAAACTTAGGTACTTCAGTTGTCAACTTGAACATAAAAAAAGAGGCGTTTCATAACTGATAAATCAGTTATGAAACAGCCCCCTAATTTATTTGAAGTTCTTAGTGATTTAATAATTAGAAAGGGGATAAGAAATGATTAATAAATTATTAAGATTAATTAAGAATCCGAAAAGAATTGTTTCTGCATTAGCTAGTCGAGGATTGCTTAATTGGTTATCAGATGAGACAGTTTTAAAAATGCAATTTAAAACTAAAATGGGAGAAAAATTGAACTTAGAGAATCCTAAAACTTTCAATGAGAAACTCCAATGGTTAAAATTATATGATAGAAATCCTGTGTATACTGAATTGGTAGATAAGTATGAAGTTCGAAAATATATATCTGAAACTATAGGAGATGAATATCTTATACCATTAATAGGGATATGGAATAAATTTGAGAAAATTGACTTTTCTAAATTACCAAATCAGTTTGTGTTGAAATGTACTCATGATTCTGGTGGGCTTATAATCTGTACTGATAAGAGCAAATTAGATATTGAAGCAGCAAGAAAGAAAATTAATAGGTGTTTAAAAAGAAACCATTATCATGCAGGGAGAGAATGGCCATATAAAAATGTAAAACCAAGGATTATATGTGAAAAATACATGGTAGATGAATCAGGTGGAGAAATTGAAGATTATAAGTTTATGTGTTTTAATGGTAAAGTAAAATGTATATTTGTTTGTTTGAATAGAAATTCTTCAGAGAGATTGAATATAGATATTTACGATACTAATTGGAACCTTATGCCATTTGAAAGGCCAAATTCTTCTAATAGCAGGACTATGATACCCAAGCCCAAAAATTTTGATAAGATGATTGAATTTGCAGAAAAGCTATCTGAAGATAAACCCTTTGTAAGAGTTGATTTTTATGAGATAAATGGTCAGTTATATTTTGGAGAAATTACTTTTTATCCTAGTGCAGGATTTGAGAAGTTTAAACCAGAGTCATATGATTATTTATTAGGTAATTGGCTAGGACTACCTATATCAGGAGTATCTATAAAAGTAACAAATTAAATTTTAAAGTTTATTAGAGTTACATTTAAAATATAGGTGTTAGAATTAGGTAATACCTAGTATAAGCATTGAAAAAAGAAGATGTACATTTGATTATAGTTATAGATCCTGATTATGATAGGGTAGAGTTGCAGTTAAAGACAATGTGGGAGATTATATAGTTCTTACAGGTAATCAAAAAATGGGGAGTCTTTAAGAAATATAATGAAGAAAAAGTTTTTGTAAGTTATTGGTGAGCAAAGGACTTGAAGTCTTAAAAAAGCTATATATTTTTTATGAATCAACTCAAATTAAGAGAACTTCACCGATTTTAACATGGAAGGGAATAAGAGTATTAAATTAAGCTGTCGCCAATTGTAAATAAATCTATTATGGTAGCTCTAATTGTCAAGTAATGTTGTGAAAAAGGTAAATATTTGTTATAATTTTATATAAACTTTATATAAACAATCAAGGATTATAGGAAATTAATTATACTAATGAAATTTTTAATTAAGATTTTATTAGCTTGTTCCACTTTAATTAATATATGGAGCTAAATATATAATATGTAGAAGTTTAGTAAAGTTGGACAAGCTATAAAATAATATAAAATATGTTGTATAGGAGGTGTGAAGGCAGTTATAAGTATCTATGTAATATGGTAAATATTACAGCTTTTTAGGGGAAGATGAATTTTAAAGGAGAAAGAGCTTATGAAAAGAAAATTATCATTGATTGTTTTATTGATTGTTATGATTATGGTTCCTACAGTAATAGTAGAAGCTTCAGACGGACTAGATAATTTGGACATAATAAGTATTGAAATCAATAAGAAGGAACTAGTGGAGGGCGATACGTTTAATTTGCAGGCCAATATATCTGGTGATACTTCTCAAGTTGATGAATTAGTATTTAAGTATAAATTAAAAAATACTAATGATACTAAAGAATTAAAACTAGGTTACAATAATGAGAAAAAATTGTGGGAATTGAACTTGCAGATTAATAAAGACTGGAAAGATGGAGTATGGGAACTATATGAAGTAGACTATTCCCTTATACAAGATACTAATTATCAAACATTAGAATGTCATGAATGTTATGCCGATGCAAATTTTACTGTGGTTAGATCTACTGATTCAAGTATAGACATAGAAAAAAAGCAAGCAGAAAAAGATCAGGTAGAAAAAAGTCAAGTAGAAAAGAGCCAAAATGTAGAATTGACTGCATCTACTATAAATGGAAGTTATGTAGAAAAAGTAGATTGGACTGTGGATAAGAAAAGCCCTCAAGATTTAGGAAGTTCAATAAAAATAACAGCTAACGCTGAGGGAGGCAAAGATGTAGTATATTTATTCCAGATAAAGAAAGATGGAGTATGGAAAACCCTTAGAAGTTATAGTGAAGACAATACTTATACATGGACACCAGACGAACCAGGCGAATATTTATTCTCAGTAATAGCAAGAGATAAACACACTTGGGAAAAGTCTGCATTTATGAACAAGAGATATACTATAAATGGAAACTATGTAAAAGAAGTAGATTGGACTGCAGATAAACAAAGTCCTCAGGATCTAGGAAGTTCAATAAAAATAACAGCAAACTCTAAAGGAAGTGACAATGCAGTATATCTATTCCAAATAAAAAAAGATGGAGTATGGAAAACCCTTAGAGGATATAGTGAAGACAATACTTATATTTGGACACCAGACGAACCAGGCGAATATTTATTTTCAGTAATAGCAAGAGATAAATATACATGGGACGAGTTTGTTTTTATGAACAAAAGATACACAATAAATGGAAATTATGTAGAAAAAGTAGATTGGACTGTGGATAAGAAAAGCCCTCAAGATTTAGGAAGTTCAATAAAAATAACAGCTAACGCTGAGGGAGGCAAAGATGTAGTATATTTATTCCAGATAAAGAAAGATGGAGTATGGAAAACCCTTAGAAGTTATAGTGAAGACAATACTTATACATGGACACCAGACGAACCAGGCGAATATTTATTCTCAGTAATAGCAAGAGATAAACACACTTGGGAAAAGTCTGCATTTATGAACAAGAGATATACTATAAATGGAAACTATGTAAAAGAAGTAGATTGGACTGCAGATAAACAAAGTCCTCAGGATCTAGGAAGTTCAATAAAAATAACAGCAAACTCTAAAGGAAGTGACAATGCAGTATATCTATTCCAAATAAAAAAGGATGGAGTATGGAAAACACTTAGAGGATATAGTGAAGACAACACTTATATTTGGACACCAGATGAACCAGGCGAATATTTATTTTCAGTAATAGCAAGAGATAAATATACATGGGACGAGTTTGTTTTTATGAACAAGAGATATACTATAAACACTATAAATACTATAGGTGGTAAAAACTCATATTATATAACTTATTATGATAAATCTTTTGAAGAAGCTTTAAAAATTCAAATGTCTAGAAACCCACAAACAGATTTATATGGTGGTGGGTGGAAGACTGCTAAACAGGAAGATGTAGCATATTATTTAAACCCTAAAAACTTTCTACAATTTACTCCAGTAGAGGGCACAAGTCAAAATGATATAGTAAAAGTAACAGCAAGTACTCTGAATGTAAGAAGCCAACCTACAGTCAATAGTAATATTTTAACTCAGGTATTTAATGGTTCAACATATAAAGTATTAGGAGAATCAAATGGTTGGTATAAGATTGAGGCAAATAATAAGATAGGATGGATTAGTGGTCAATATGTTATAGCAACAAGCGATATACAATATCTTAATACTATACAGGTAACAGCTACGGTACTGAATGTAAGAGAAAAACCTACTACAAATAGTTCTATAGTTTCTCAGGTAAAAGCAGGTAGTGCATATATTGTATTAGATAAATCAAATGGCTGGTACAAGATAAATGCAAATGGAAAAATAGGTTGGGTTTACGGTGAATATGTTAATTCAGTCAATGATTTTCCACGTGAAATGTATCAATTCTTGGTTTTATCAGGTACATCAGGTATTAGTATTAATGATTTAAATAATGCACTAAGAGGAAAAGGTATACTAGAAGGAAAAGGACAAGCTTTTATAGAGGCAGGGAAACAACATAATGTTAATGAGTTATATCTATTATCTCATGCATTTTTGGAAACTGGAAATGGAACATCAAAATTAGCCACAGGAATACTAGTAGACAAAGTAGATGGTAAGGCAGTTACACCAAGAGTAGTATATAATATGTTTGGAATTGGTGCAGCTGATAAAGATCCTTTAAGATTAGGTGCAGAGTATGCATATAAAGAAGGATGGTTTACACCAGAAGCAGCCATTATCGGAGGGGCAAAGTTTATATCTAAATCTTATATAAATAATCCTAATTATCAACAAGATACTTTATATAAGATGAGATGGAACCCTATAAGTCCAGGTTCTCATCAATATGCTACTGATATTGGTTGGGCACTTAAACAAACAAGAAATATAGATATTATGATGGAAATATGTGCTCAATCTAGTAGTGTTACTTTGAGATTTGATATACCCAAGTACAGATAGCTAGATAAAGAGTTAGGTATGTTAACATACATAACTGACCTTCAGGTTACGTTTTAATGTTTATGATAATAATACGTATATATATTTAAAAAAATTAACATTGAGAAAATATAGTCTATTTTAATATAAGTTCAATCCAAAAAAACTCCTTGTATGTCAACTTGACATACAAGGAGTTTTAATTTTGTGGAGAATTATTTTTTTCTTTAATTATTGCTTTTATTCTACCAATGATTATACTTTTTCTAGATCGCTTAATTGTTTAAAAAGTATAATAAGTTTTTCCAAATCCTTATATTTTGAATGCAATTTCTAGAGTTATTGAATTTACCCAATAAGATTCAATCAGTACTAACATTGAAATATTCATCAATAGCAATGTTTATGTTTGGTTTTTTTCTATTATTCTCATACCTACTTAGATTATTTTGTACCGTTTTTGAATTTTTTAGGGATATATAACTCCTATAAAGATTAGTGAGTAAATTTAACAATATAGTAGCCAATAATTAAGTTTAACTTAATTATTGGCTACTTTTATAATATTTACCTACCAAAAATTAATAATAACAAATTTCTAAAAATATTGACATATGAAAAGAAGATGGTATAATAAAGTTATAAAAAATATTTTCGTTAAAAAATAAAATAAGAAAAAATATTTTTAATGAAAACTTTCCAATTTCCAATGTGATTCTTAAACTTTATTAGATATAAGGTTTCACTAAAGAATTAAAAATACGCAATACTTAATAATTTTTAGTTCTTATAGGTTATTTAAATTAATTTGAAATCGATTTCAAAAAAATATATACAATATTAAGCTATATTTAGGGCAAAATTATTTAAGCAATACATAAAATTAAATTAAAAAATATAAGATTTGAGGTGTTTATATGGACTTAAGCAAGATATTGGATGATAAGATTATTTGTATTGACATGCCAGCAGAAAATAAGGATGAATCTATTACTCTGCTGTCAGAAAAGTTAAAAAATGCAGGTTATATTGATAATTTAGAATCTTTTAAAAAAGATATCTATTATAGGGAATCACTTGGAAAGACTGGTATAGGAAATTATATTGCAATCCCTCATGGAAAAAGTGATTCAGTTAAAAAAGTAGGTATTGCAATTGGGAAGTTAGAACATGAAATTGAATGGGAAACACTAGATGATAAGGGTGTAAAAATTATTTTTCTATTTGCTGTAGGTAGCAATAATGAAAGTGCTGAAAAGCATTTAATGCTATTAGCTGAGGTAGCTTCTAAACTTGGAGATGATGATGCAGTAAAGAAACTATTAGAGGCTAAATCAGTTGATGATATAAAAAATATATTTATTTAGATAGGAGTGGTAATTATGAAAATTGTAGGAGTTGCTGCTTGTGCAGCTGGAATTGCACATACTTATATTGCAAAAGAAAAATTAGTAAAAGCTGCAGAAAATGCAGGCCATAAAATACATGTTGAGACTCAAGGTATCATTGGTATTAAGGATGAACTAAAGGAAAAGGATATCAAAGATGCAGATGTTGTAATTATTGCAGCTGACATTAAGATAAATGGCATAGAAAGATTTAAAGATAAAAAGAGAGTTGAAGTTCCAACTGATACTGTAATTAAGTCACCAAATAAGTTTATTAAAAAAATAGAAAGTATTATTTAGGGATGAAAACAATAATGAGGGGGTTTTATTAATGAAGACTAGTGATTTAAAAAAGCATGCAATGACAGCGATTTCTTTTTTGATTCCAATTGTTGTAGCGGCAGGATTTTTACTTGTAATTGGTAATTTTGGGGAAGGTCAAAATATCACTGATTTCAGTAAGAGTTTTACTATTTTTGATGCCCTTTCTACTATGGGTATAATGGGTTTAACATTACTACCAATGATTGTATCTACAGGTATAGCTTATTCAATTGCAGATAAACCAGGAATTGCTCCTGGAATGATAGTTGGACTAGTAGCCAATGGTATTGGAGCAGGGTTTATTGGAGGATTTATTGGAGGATATATAGCAGGATATTTTACAAAATTATTAATTAAGCATATAAAGGTCCCTTCTTGGGCTGAAGGATTATTGCCAACTCTTATTATTCCACTATGTGCATCTCTTGTATCTGGATTAATAATGTTCTATATTATAGGAATACCAGTACGAGGTCTTACACAAGTATTGACTAATTATTTAAAAGGATTAGATAGCCAATCAAAATTCATTTATGGTATGGTCATAGGCGTTTTTGCATCAATTGATTATGGTGGAGCTATTAATAAAGTAGTATTTGCTTTTGCCTTAGGTTTATTCTATGAAGGAATCAAAGAACCTATTACAGTCTTAATTTTAGCCTCAATGGTTACTCCAATTGGTATGACAATGGCTTATTTCATTTCTAAAGCAGTTAAGAAAAATATATACTTAAAACCAGAAGTTGAAACATTAAAATCAGCTTTTCCAATGGGACTTTGTCAAATAACTGAAGGCTGCTTGCCAATTGTCATGAATGATATAATTAAATGCGTTATTTCAACAGGTATTGGTGGTGCCATAGGTGGAGGTTTCTGTATGTTATTTGGATGTAATGCAGGTATTCCAGCAGGAGGGCTATTTATATTACCTACTATGTCTATAGCTAAATCTGGATACTTTATATTAAGTTTAATTATAGGCTCTTTGGCTACAGCAATTGCACTAATAATCTTAAAAAAACCAGTTGATATAAATGCAAATATGGATGAATATGAAGCAGATGAAGTTGATCTTGATATGGATAGTATTAAAATTAATTAGTTATCAATTTTAGATAATTCCTAATATTTATTTTAAAAACAATTTATTAAATATTTTAGAATTGTTGACAGATGATTATAGGATGATATAATAAAGCTGTAAAAAATATTTTTGCCATACAATATGTTATAAGAAAAAAATCTACTTACCTAAAAATTAATTGGTAAGTTGTGGAGGAGGTCTAAATGGATAAAGGAATTAATAATGTTTTAAATGCCATACAGATAGCTTATGATTCGTTATTTGATGCTGAGAAGAAAGTTGCAGATTTTGTTTTGAAATTTCCAGAGGAAGTTATAAATATGGGAATTACAGAATTATCCGAGAAAAGTAATGTTAGTGATGCAACTACAGTAAGGTTTTGCAAGAAGTTAGGATTCAATGGATACCAACATTTTAAAATGACATTAGCTAAGAAATTTGTAAGTCCTGAAAATGTTATTACGCCAACTGTTGATTTAAATAATATAAAAGGTTCTATAGAAAGTATTATGAGCTATAAAATGGAGGAATTGAAATTAACATCTGAAAGTTTGGATGTTGATATGGTATCTAAATGTATAAATAAAATTCTAAACAGTAATCTTATTTATTTCTATGCAGCTGGAAATTCCATACCTATAGCTATGGATGCAGCATATAAATTTAATTTAATTGGAATAAGAAGTAATGTAGATATTATATCTGAAATGCAAATTTCATCTGCTTATTCTTTGACAGAAGATGATGTAGCTTTTGGAATATCAAATTCTGGCACATCAAAAACTGTATTAAAGGCATTTGAAATAGCAAAAGATAGGGGAGCTACTACAATATGTTTAACTAGTGGCAAAAAATCTCCTTTAGCAAATCTAGCTGATTACAAGTTGTTTACAGTAACTAATGAAGAATTATTTTTTAAAGAATTTAGTTATACTAGAGTACCAGCTTTATCAGTTATAGATATGTTATTTTTGCTAGTTTATAAAAGTACTGTAAACAATGCATATAAAGATATGAGCATTAGGGAAGAAGTTCTTTCAGATAATAAATATTAAAAAACAGTAACCTTCTTCAATATTATATATAACTATATAAAACAAAGGAGGTTACTGCCCACAGTCAAGAACAATTATATCAAAATATTTCATAAATTTGTATATAATTATTAGTTTATTTTATAAAATTAAATTCTTATGATAAATAAAGACTATAGAAAAAGCTAAGATAAATTTTGCTAATGTTTAAATATCAATAATTTTTACTTTTAACTAAAAACAGAATAATTTAGTTGAAAATTTGAGGAGGAAAATAAAATGGAATTAGTACCTATGAAAGATTTATTAGAAGAAGCTTATAGAGAAGGATATGCAGTACCCGCGTTAAATGGCTCCCATTTAGAATTTTACAAAGCTTTTATCGAAGTAGCAGCTGAATTAAAATCACCATTAATTATACAAGCTGCTTATGAAGAAGTTCAATATGTTAATCCTAAAAATATTGTAGAAATGGTCAAGAATTTTGGACAAGATAAAGATATAAAAGTAGCAATTCACCTAGATCATGGTCCATCTTTTAAAGCAGCAACAGAATGTATAAGAGGTGGATTTACATCAGTAATGTTTGATGGTTCTAGCCTTCCTTTTGAAGAAAATGTGGCTAATACTAAAAAAGTAGTTGATGTTGCACATGCTGTTGGAGTTACTGTTGAAGGTGAATTAGGTACCATAGGCCAGACAACTGAATTTGGTGAAAAAATAGATAATCCTCAACTAACAGATCCTAAACTAGCTAAAGAATTTGTTGAAAGGACCGGAATTGATTGTATTGCTCCAGCTTTTGGTACAGCTCATGGGCTATATGTAGGTGAACCAAAGCTTGATTTTGAATTATTAGATAATATATCTAAAATAGTTAATATTCCTATAGTAATGCACGGTGGCACTGGAGTTTCAGAAAAAGATGTTAAAAAGGCTATATCGTTAGGAGTAAGCAAGATAAATGTAAGTACAGCTTTAAGAAAAGCATTTATTGATGAAATGAAGAGATATATGAAAGAAAATCCTGATAATCTAATGACTATGGATATAATGGGTTCAGCAACAGAAGCATTAAAAGAGGAAGCAAGAAATGTAATTGAAAGGTTTGGTTCAGCTAATAGATTATAAAATTCTTGAGTTTTAACAGGAGGCTTAGTTGAAATGAAAAAAGAATTAGTTGATAGTATTAGGAAAAGAACTTATGAATATTTTAAAAAAGCTAATATAGCTTTAACAGAAGATGAAATAGAAAATATTGAGGTTGCAGATTTTGGATTAGATAATATAGAGAAAATTGGATTGCAATTAGTAACATATATAAATAATAATAGGTATTGTGCGAAAGAGATGGTTTTATTTCCAACTCAAACATGTCCAGAACATAGACATCCAGAAAGAGAAGATGGTTCTGAAGGCAAAATGGAAACATTTAGATGTAGATGGGGAAAGGTATACTTATATATAGAAGGTGAAAGAACAACTAATCCAAAAGCTAAACCACCAAAAGGATATGAAAGCTCTTATACAGCATTTCATGAAATAATACTTGAGCCAGGTGAACAGTTTACAATCCAACCGAATACTTGTCATTGGTTCCAAGCGGGAGAAGAAGGGGCTATAGTCTCAGAGTTTTCTTCTAATAGTGACGATGCATCTGATATATTTACTGATGAGAATATAAAAAGATTACCAGAATATTAATTTTCAAATAAACAAAGTGTCTCAAATAGTTGGGACACTTTATTTATAAAAGTATGTATTAAATAGTTTATGTGAAGGAGCTATTATCATGGTGAAAATATTAGGAAGAGATTATACAAAAATGGATTTTCAAAGGTATTTTGGTTCTTTTGATCATTTAATTGGATTTAAAAAGTATGAATATAATTCGTCAAGGGCTAAAGGTTTATCTGCTATAGAAGTAAAAACTGGTGGAGGATTAAGTTTTGAAGTTTTAGAAGACAGAGGAATGGATATAGGAGTTTGTAATTATAAAGGTATACCAATATCCTTTAGATCTGCTATTAAGGAATCCTGTCCTGAGTTTTTTGAACCTTTAGGAGATGAGTGGTTTAGAAATTATGGAGGTGGATTGTTAACTACATGTGGATTAAATTATTTAGGTGCTCCATGTGTAGATAATGGAGAAAAATTAGGATTGCACGGAAGAATAAGCAATACACCATCAGAAGAATTGTATACAAGAAAATACTGGGATAAAGATGAACTTATATTAGAGGTGAATGGTAGTATAAGAGAGGCAAAAGCATTAAACTATAATTTGGTATTAAATAGGCAGATAAAAGTTAAAGGGGGAGAGAATAGATTTTTTATAAAGGATAAAATAGTGAATGAAGGATTTAGAGATACCTGCAATATGATATTGTATCACTTCAATATAGGACATCCAGTTTTAGATTTAGATTCTAAATTGTATTTGAGAACAAAGGAAGTTGTTCCTAGAGATGAAATAGCTTCTAATAGATGGGATAAATATAATGAGTATCTAGCCCCAACTAAAGATTATCCTGATGTAGTTTATTATCATTCATTAGAATCTTCAAATGATGGTATTTGCAAGGTGGCATTTGTAAATCATAATATTGATATAGGAATTTATATAAAATATAATTCCAAAACATTGCCATATTTTACACAATGGAAATTCACAGGAGAGGGAAATTATGTTACAGGATTAGAACCAGGAAATTGTAGGGTTAATGGTAGGGATATAGAACGTAGAGAAAATAGATTAAAAATATTGAAACCATATGAGGAAGTAAACTATGAAATAGAGTTTGGAATTATAGATAGAAAAGAAAATATAGACAGATGTATTAAGGATATTTAAGGAGGTGTTTATATGGAGTACCTTATAGGAATAGATATAGGGACTAGTGGCGTAAAAGCAATAATAATTGACAATACAGGTAGGGTAATATCTTCAAGGATAGAATCATATGATATAAAAGTTATAAAAAAAGGTTGGATGGAACAAGATCCAGAAGAATGGTGGAATGGAACAAAAAAAGCAGTATCAGAAGTTATAAAGGAAGGCGCTATAAATAAGGATGAAATTAAGGCAATAAGCTTTACAGGACAAATGCATAGTTCAGTTTTTTTGGATGAAAACAATAGTGTATTAAGACCAGCTATATTATGGAATGATACTAGAACTTCTAAACAGTGTAAAGAAATATATGATACTGTTGGAGGATTGGATCAATTATTAAACTATGTTTCTAATTCAGCTTTAGAAGGATTTACTGCTCCTAAGATACTTTGGTTAAGGGAAAATGAGAAACAAAATTATGAAAAACTTGAGTGTGTACTATTGCCAAAGGATTATATTAGATATAAGTTTGCTGGAGATATTGGTACTGAAATGTCTGATGCAGCTGGCACATTGTTATATGATGTAAAAAATAAAAAGTGGAATAAAGAGTTAATTAAAAAGCTGAACTTAAAAGATAATATTTTTCCAAAAGTAGTGAAGTCTACGGATGTTGTAGGCAAAATAAATAAAGAAGTAGCTAAGGAGTTAGGTTTAAATGAGGAAACCTTAATTGTGGCAGGAGGTGCAGATAATGCATGTGCAGCTATAGGTAGTGGAATAGTAGAGAATTCTAAGGCTGCCCTCAGTATAGGAACATCAGGTACTATAGTGGCCTATACGGACAAGAATGACATAAAGACAAAGGGAAATTTACATTTTTTCAACCATGCATGTAATAGCTCTTGGTATATCATGACTGTAATGCTATCTGCTGGAATGTGCTTTAAATGGCTTAAGAAAAATATACTAAAAACTGATAAATCATATGATGAATTAACTAATATGGCATCAGAGGCATTGCCTGGAAGTAATGGAGTTATATTTGTACCATATCTTTTTGGAGAAAGAAGTCCACATCCAGATCCAAATGCCAAATCAATGTTTTATGGACTTTCATCAAATACAACTGATAAGGATCTGATAAGAAGTGTTTTAGAAGGTGTATCTTTAGGATTTAAAGATTGTTTGGTTAGTATAGAAAATAGTGTTGATATAGAAGAAATTAGGATAACAGGTGGAGGAGCTAATAGTCAATTGTGGACAAGTATAATGGCAGATGTATTGAATAGGGAAATAAGCTTGATAAATATACAGGAAGGGCCTGCTTTTGGAGCAGCAATAATTGCTGGAGTAGGTTCTGGAGTTTTTAAAAATTTTAAATCAATTCTTGATAAATCAGTAAAAGTAATAAAAACAGTAAAACCAAATAAAGAGAACGCTAAATTATATGAAAAATATTATAAAATATATACTTTGTTATATGATAATTTAAAAGAGTGCAGTAACTTATTAAGTTAAACTTGGTGTTAAATATCAATTGTCAAAGGGTTAGATAAAATAGTTAGGCTACCTGTGGAGGTGGCCTTATTTTATATTTTTTTAAAAGATATACTAAAGATTACATTCAAAAATGAAAGCAGGTTATGAAGTGTAAAAATGATTAAAAATGGACATTTTTATCGAATATATTTTTATCATTGTAAAAAGAAACTAGAAAATTTATTTTCCTAGTTTCTTTTCTAATTTAAATATCTCTATGGCAGCTTCTAAGCCATATTTTAAAATCTTGTCAAAAACAATTGGTGGAATAGATTCACCTTCAACTATTATATTTTCTTCTAATAATCTTTTTAATATTTCATTTTCAAATATTCTATATAAATTATTTTTTGCATATTCTGTATCATGGGTTTCTTTGCAATATATATTTCCATTCTTATTATCTGTTCTGCAAAGAAGATAATCAATTGATACTTCAAAAGTATCTGCTATTTCTTTTAATAAATTTTTATCTGGAAACCTTTCATTAGTTTCATATCTTCCAACAGTTGCCCTAGAAACATTTAATTTTTTTGATAAATCTTCTTGTGTCATATTATTTTCCAATCTCAGTTTTCTCAACCTATTACCAAAAGACATTTTCTCCACCCTTACCCTTTAAATTTTTAAATCTTAATGTTTTTAAACTATCTATAAATAAAACATAGCACTTCTTATGTTCTTATATAAGAGTATGTACCAAAAAGACGAAAAAACCTTGACATGCGACATAAAGGTGCTATAATATTAAATAAATCCACTTTGGTACATTCAATAACTAACTCTATTTATATTACAAGCAAAAGGGTAAAACATTATTTAAAAACATAAAAAAGAGGTGATATGAATATAAAAAAATAGGCTTTTAATGATATGTAGGCAAAAATTCCTAAAAATATTTTAATATGTTTCATATCAAATTTTATTTGTGAAGTTTAATATTTTGTATAACTAAAATAATTTAAATAGGGAGGTTTAAACATGGAAAGTTTAATAAAACCAGATCAGACTTGGCTTTTGTGGTCATTTTTAATTGGTTGGGCAGCTGTAAGTATTCATTTAGAACAAAAATATAAATGGGCATCCAAAGTTACTAGTTCAGTTATTGCTCTTTTAGGGTCTTTGGTACTATCTAATCTACATATTATCCCTACAGAATCCCCAGTATATGACAAAGTATGGACTTATATGATACCTTTGGCTATCCCAATGCTTCTTTATGAATGCAATATAAAGAAGATATGGAGAGAAAGTGGCAGATTGTTATTAACTTTTATTATAGGTGCAGTTGGAACTCTTGTAGGTGCATTTGTAGGATACTTTGCATTACGAAATCATATTCCTAATTTAGGTTATGTGGCAACTATTATGACAGGATCTTATATAGGTGGGGGAGTTAATTTTGTAGCCTTATCTGATGCTTTCAATACACCTAGTGAGATAATAGCTGCAACAACTATTGCAGACAATGTATTGATGGCATTGTACTTCTTTGTTCTATTGTCAATTCCATCAATGGATTTTTTCAGAAAACACTACTCTCATCCACTAATTGATGAAGTTGAATCCAAATCTAAAGCTACTACAGCTGGGACAATGGAAGAACATAAAGGTACAGATAATATGAAAAAAGCTGAAGTTACAGTTAAGGACATTGCTTTTGCCTTCGCTAGTTCAGTTATCATTGTAACTATATCTATAGGAATTTCAGACTTCTTTTCAAGAATCATCCCAACAAGCAATCATTTCTTTGGCATACTAAATTCATTACTGGGAAATATGTATCTAATATTAACTACATTAACTATGCTACTTGCAACTTACAAAGCAAAATTTTTCTCTTCTATAAAAGGAGCACAAGAAATAGGAATGTTCTTGATGATTGTATTTATGGTAGTAATAGGTACTCCAGCATCCATACCAACTATTATTAAAACAGCACCATTACTTCTAGTATTCTGTGCAATTATGGTTGCTATAAATATGTTGATAATATTTATAGGAGCTAAAATATTTAACTTTAATTTAGAGGAGGCAATTATTGCTTCAAATGCTAATGTAGGAGGACCTGCAACAGCACCTGCTATGGCAATATCTAAAGGTTGGACGTCATTAGTAGGTCCATCGATTTTAGTGGCAGTATGTGGATATGTTATCGGAAACTATTTTGGCATAATTGTTGGAAATATTCTGATTTAATGGATTTATGGCATTTTAGGGGGAAGTACTATGATCATATTCAATGGGCACTCAGATATATTAACAGATATTAATTTAAGAAGACTTAATGGTGAAAGGGATGTTTTTAGAAAATATCATTATGAAAATTTTTTAAAATCAAATGTTAAATCAGCTATATGGGTTATTTGGGTTGATCCAGAACATTCACAAAACCCGAAAAATAGGACAAGCCAAATTATAAATTCTATGAAAGAAGAATTTGACGAAGCCGCAGATATAATAAATGTTGTTAAAAGATATGGGGATTTTAAAAAGGGATTTGAAGAGGATAAGATTAATATATTAATAGGAATGGAAGGGTTAACTACTATTGAAGACAATGTGAATTTAATAGAGACATATTATAATGATATAGGCTTAAGACATGCTTCTCTTACATGGAATAAAAGAAATATGTTAGCTTCTGGAGTGGGTGATGATACTAACGGAGTTACTTCTCTAGGGATAAAGGCTATTGAAAAAATAGAAGAATTAGGTATTTTACTAGATGTATCCCATTTAAACGAAAAGTCTTTTTGGGATATAGTCAGTATAGTTTCAGGACCTATTATTGCTTCTCATTCAAATGCTAGGTATTTTGCAAATGTTAAAAGGAATCTCAATGATGAACAGTTGTTAGCAATTGCTAACAGTGGAGGATTAGTTGGAGTAAATTCAGTTAGTGTATTTGTAAACGATGATAGGAATAAACAGAAGATAGATGATTTAATAGACCAAATTGATTATATAAAAAGATTAATAGGTATAGAACATATTGGATTTGGGTTTGATTTTTGCGATTTTCTGCCTCCATCCTATGTAGGAGAGCCAGATCCTATAACCAATTCTATAACTGTAAAAGGACTATCATCAGAAGCTGATATTAAGAACTTAATTAACAGGATGAGAGAAAGAGGTTACAGAGAAGAAGAAATAGAATTAATAGCCTATAAAAATTATGATAATTTGCTTGAGAAGGTTTTGAAATAGACAAAAATCTACCATTTTCTATTGATAGGTTTTTTAGTTAATTTTAATTTTAGAATAGTTATATCAAGACTATTCTGAAATATTGAAATATGGTATAATACTATTAAAAGTAGGTGAATGGAATATGAAAGAAGTATCCAATCCTCATGATAAATTTTTCAAGGAGGTTTTTGGTAAAGTAGAAGTAACAAAGGATTTCATAGAAAATTATCTACCAAAAAATATTCTAAGAGTAATAGATACAAGTACTTTAGAACCTCAAAAAGATGGCTTTATAACAGAAGATTTAGAAGAAATGTTTTCAGACATGCTTTTCAAGGTAAATATAAATAACAAAGAAGGATATATCTACTTATTATTCGAGCATAAAAGCTATAAATCAAAAAATATATCTTTTCAATTATTAAAATATATGATAGAAATATGGGAAGCTAAGATAAATAAAGGGAATATATATGAATTGCCAGTAATAATACCATTAGTAATATATCATGGAAAAGGTAGATGGAATCTAAATACTAGTCTGGGAGAATTGATAACAGGATATGAAAATCTGCCAGAAGACATAAAAAAGTATATTCCAAACTATGAATATTTAATATATGATTTATCCCAATATACAGATGAAGAAATAAAAGGAGAAGCACAACTTAGAATAATATTAACCATATTTAGAGATATCTTTGTAAAAGATAATAAAGGTATTCAAAAATCAGTAGAAACAGCCGTAAAATATTTACAAGAATTAGAGGATAAACAAACAGGAATAGAATATTTCGAAACATTTATTAAATATCTAATGAGTGCAAGACCTAGTTTAACAGAAGATGATATAGAAGATATGAGGGAAAATGTAGAGAAAATCTATCCTGAAGGGAGTGAAGTGATAATGACAATAATAGAAAGATATATGGAAAAAGGAAGACAAGAAGGAAGACAAGAAGGGAAACAAGAGGGAATACAAGAAGGAAGGCAGGAAGAGAAAATAGAAGTAGCTAAAAAATTAATTAAAATGGGCTTAACAATAGATAAAGTAATAGATGCAACAGGATTAAAGAAAGAAGAAATAGAGGAAATAAGAAAGAAAATGCTTAATTAATCCTAGAAATTAACTAATGAAACCTAAAATTAATTTTTTAGGTAATAATTGAATAATAAATTAATTTTTCAGGACTATCTATTTATTAAGATAGTCCTATTTTTTTATATAGAATTCTTCAATTCTTTTGTAGCATTTTCAACTGTTTATTACTATTTGAACGTGTTACAGTAAAATTATTAGATAAGAAAATATATTTATCCTACTTGTATATTATGCTAAATGTTAATTATAAAGGGAGGAAATCTATAATGAAAGCTGCTAGATTTTATGGTATTAGAGATATAAGAATTGAAGATGTATCTATTCCTGAAATTGAATTAGATGATGATGTTATAGTAAAAGTAAAAGTTGCTGGTATTTGTGGTTCTGATATATCAAAATATAGTAAAACAGGTCCTCATGCTCCTGGAGAAATATTTGGGCATGAATTCTCTGGAGAAGTAGTAGAAGTGGGAGCAAATGTAAAGAATGTAAAACCTGGAGATTCTGTAGCTGTAAGTCCGTCCTTGCCATGTTTTAAATGTGAACAGTGTAAACAAGGTCTGTTTTCTAGATGTGAAGATTTAAAGATTATAGGAAATGGAGATGCAGGTGGATGTTTCGCTGAATATGTGAAAATAAGCAGTAGAAATTTGATAAAATTGCCTGAAGGTATAAGTTATGAGACTGCTGCTGGGATTGAACCAGCTTGTATAGCTGCACATGGAATGTATAGGGCTAATATCGAAGTCGGAGATACTGTTGCTGTTTTGGGGACAGGTCCTATAGGCTTATTATCTATTCAGTGGGCTAAAATATTTGGAGCAACTAAAATCATAGCTATAGATATATTTGATGAAAAATTAAAGATTGCTAAAGAACTTGGTGCTGACATATGTATAAATGGAAAGAAAGATGATGTTATAGAAAAGGTTAAAGAGTTTACAAATTTCAAAGGAGTAGATGTAGCAGTAGAATCTGCTGGAACTCCAATAACCTGTGCTCAGGCACTGTCATTGCCTAAAAAAGGAGGAACTGTTTTGTATGCAGGTATACCTTATGGTGATGTAGAAATGCCAAGGGTACACTTTGAAAAAATTCTTAGAAATGAACTAACTGTAAAAGGAACATGGGTAGGGTATTCTTATCCTTTTCCAGGAAGAGAGTGGACAAGTACTATACATTATATGAAGAAAGAGGAACTTAAGATATCACCACTTGTAACCCATCGTATAAAACTAGATGAACTTCCTGAGATGTTTGAAAAGATATATAAACGAGATATATTTTTTGAAAAAATCATGGTAGTGGTTGACAATAATTAAAAATTCATATGCTTTAAGTATTTTAATATATTAATTTGTCATCGATCTTTAAGAGATTTGTATTCCTAAGGGTTGGTGACAAATTCTTTTAGAAAGAGTATATATAAGTTATAATTTTAAAAGGAGTTTTATATTAAAGTTTATTAATTATAGGAGGGATATTTTGAATAATTACAAAAAATATAGTGATATAGCAAATACACTAAGGATAGATATAATAAAAATGCTTGAAAAATCAAAAACAGGACATCCTGGAGGTTCTCTTTCAGCATGTGAAATATTAACTGCCCTTTATTTTAAAGAAATGAACATTGATCCTAAAAATCCTAAAAAGGATGACAGAGATAGATTTGTTTTATCAAAGGGACATGGAGCACCAGTACTTTATGCTGCATTAGCAGAGAAAGGATATTTTCCAAAAGAAGAATTAAGCAGCCTTAGAAAAATAGATTCCATGCTACAAGGTCATCCAGATATGAAAGGAACTCCAGGTGTAGATATGACTACAGGTTCATTAGGTCAAGGAC
>NZ_JANJZL010000021.1:0-22534 GCF_024623155.1 Anaerosalibacter massiliensis | reverse complement strand
ATACCTAAAATTAGACTAAGAAAAATATATTTAAATTTATGGAAACTTAGGTACTTCAGTTGTCAACTTGAACATAAAAAAAGAGGCGTTTCATAACTGATAAATCAGTTATGAAACAGCCCCTTTTATTTGTAAAAAAAATATAGTAGGATATAATACGGAGAGAATATTTAAGAGGTGATTTTGTGGCTAAAATCAAAACAAAATTTATTTGCCAAAACTGTGGCTATGAAAATTATAAATGGATGGGAAAATGCCCTTCTTGTAATGAATGGAATAGTTTTGTAGAAGAAATTGATGAGAAAAAAAGTAAGATAAAGAAGGATTTAAAGGATATAAAAATAGAAAATATTAAGGATGTAAAAATAGATGAAGAAGATAGATTTAAAACTGATATAGGAGAAATGGATAGGGTATTAGGGGGAGGAATTGTTAAGGGCTCTTTAATACTTGTAGGAGGAGATCCAGGAATAGGAAAGTCCACATTACTTATACAAATAGCAAACAATCTTTCAAATAAAGGATTAAAAGTATTATATGTATCTGGAGAAGAATCAGTAAAACAGATTAAAATAAGAGCAGAGAGGATAAAATTAGAATCTAAAGAGTTATATATTTTATCTGAAACTAATCTGGACATAATAAAAGGTATAATAGAAAATGTATCTCCAGATATTTTAATTATAGATTCTATTCAAACAGTTTATAATCCTGATATTAGTTCAGCTCCAGGTAGTGTTGGTCAAGTAAGAGAAGGCACTCATATTTTAATGAATATAGCTAAGAGAAAGAATATTGCTACCTTTCTTGTAGGGCATGTAACTAAAGAGGGTTCTATTGCTGGACCAAGAGTACTTGAGCATATGGTAGATACAGTTCTCTATTTTGAGGGGGAGGCATATCATAGTTATAGAATTTTAAGAGCTATAAAAAATAGATTTGGATCTACAAATGAAATAGGTATGTTTGAAATGAGAGATATAGGCCTTGTAGAAGTCCAAAATCCTTCAAAGATTCTCATTTCAGAAAGACCAAGAGATACTTCCGGTACAATAGTTGTTCCAAGTTTAGAAGGAACTAGACCAATGCTTGTGGAATTACAATCATTAGTAAGCCCTACTATGTTTGGAATGCCTAGAAGGGTAGCTATGGGTATAGATTATAATAGAGTTATTTTAATGATAGCTGTTCTAGAAAAAAAGGTAGGATATAATATGGAAAGTTATGATGTATATGCAAATATTGTAGGAGGACTTAAGACAAAAGAACCAGCTATAGATTTAGGTATTATATCATCAATAGCTTCAAGTTATAGAGATATTCCTATAGATTCAAAACTGACTATTGTAGGAGAAGTAGGTCTTACAGGAGAAGTTAGAAGGGTGAATTTCATAGAAAAAAGGATTAAAGAAGCAGAAAATTTAGGCTTTAATACAGCAATTGTTCCTAAGGCAAATATAAAGGATTTAAATAAAACAAAAGGAATAAATATAATAGGTGTTAATAATGTATTAGAAGCGTTGGATATTGTTTTAGGAGGTTAGAATATGGAGGAAAGTGTATGAAGAAAGACATATATGAATCTTTGAGAATAGTTGCTCCTGGAACCCGTCTACGCATGGGACTTGAAAGTATAGTAAGGGCAAAAACTGGAGCTTTGATAGTGATTGGAAACAATGAGGAGGTACTTAAGACAGTAGATGGAGGATTTAATATAAATAGTGATTTTTCCCCAGCATATCTTTATGAACTAGCTAAAATGGATGGAGCCATAATAATTAGTAATGATTGCAAGAAAATACTATATGCTAATGCTCAGTTAATTCCAGACCAGTCTATAATTTCAAAGGAAACGGGAATTCGACATAGAACAGCAGAAAGAGTTGCTAAGCAAACAAATGCATTAGTTATTGCTATATCCCAAAGAAGAAATATAATCACTTTATATAGGAGAAACAGCAAATATGTTTTGAGAGATTCCAGTGAAATACTTGATAAGGCTAATCAAGCTATACAGACCTTAGAAAAATATAAAAACGTATTAAATCAAGCTATGAGAAATTTAACTGCATTAGAATTTGAAGATTTAGTAACTGTATATGATGTGGTGAAAGTTCTTCAAAGAATAGAAATGGTTATGAGAGTATCTGATGAAATAGAAAAATATATATTAGAACTAGGAAATGAAGGAAGACTTATAAGTATGCAACTTGATGAACTTATAAGTGGAGTAGAGGAAGATGGATTGAATATTATAAAAGATTATTTCAATATAAAAATGAAAAAAGACTATTTGAATACAAAAAATGACATAAGAAATCTTTCTTCAGAGGAATTATTAGATCTATATAATATTGCAAAAATAATAGGTTATGATACTGGAGCTAATTCTTTAGATACTAATATTTATCCAAAGGGCTATAGAATATTAAGTAAAATACCAAGACTTCCTTCAAATGTATTAGATAATCTTATAACTATGTTTGGATCTTTTCAAAAAATACTCAAGGCCTCTATTTCAGAGCTAGATCTTGTGGATGGTATTGGAGAAATAAGAGCAAGAACTATAAAAGAGGGTCTTAGAAGATTTCAAGAACAGTCTTTTTTAGATAGACATCTAATATAAATATCATTGAATATAAGTAAAAAAGCTAAATTGGTGAAATCCAATTTAGCTTTTACTTATTTTAGATTATATATTCCTAATGTTTTTAAATTATCAAATTCTTTAATCAAAACATCCCATAAACTTATATCTAAAGTATTACATAGAGAAGCTAAATAAAAGGCATAAGCTCCCATTTCTTCTTCAATCTTTTCCCTACAAACCTCGCAAAGTTCCCCATCGACATGATTTTTTAATGATCTACTCAATTCTTCCAAAGTATCCGTATTATACTTTTGTTTTGAAGCATTAATTGAAATACAGCCACAAGAAGTAACAGATTTCATAACTGCTCTATTAATTCTTGCGTTATACTCATCTAATTTAGTAATTATGTCTAAAATACTTTTATGTCTTATAAGTACTTCGGAAACTTTCTCTTGAAATTCATCGCAAATCATATTTTCATCTATACTCTCAATATTTCTGCCCATATAATTTCCACCCCAGTCAAATAATTTGTTTTGTATCTTAATTATACTTATGAGGACAAGTTGTTGTCAAATAATTCTTGTTTTTATTGGCTTAATTTATAAAAAAGTATATAAAAAAATTATTAGTTGACAAAAATATAAGGAATATGGTACAATATCTTATTTGACAATCATTACCCTTTATTGTATACTGTTAATATACTATGTTTAAATTGGGAGGTTGTCACTATGTTTGATATAGGAGATAGAATTGTTTACCCTATGCATGGTGCAGGCATTATTGTCGCTATAGAAGAAAGGGAAATATTAGATGAAAAGAAGAAGTACTACATTATGAAAATGCCTATTGGAGATATGAAAGTAATGGTGCCAGTAGATAATGTAGGAGATATTGGAATAAGAGAAATTGTAGAAAATGATGATATTGATAGAGTTTTTGCAGTTCTAAGTGGAAACCAAACAAAAATGCCTCAAAATTGGAATAGAAGATATAGGATAAACATGGATAAAATTAAAAGTGGAAATATTTTTGAAATTGCATCAGTTGTTAGAAATCTTATGATTAGAGATAGAGAAAAAGGATTATCAACAGGAGAAAGAAAGATGTTAAACAGTGCAAAACAAATGCTTGTAAGCGAGATAGTATTGGCAAAAGACATTGATCAGGAAGAAACAGAAAGGCTCATTGATGAAGCTATAGATTCTCCCTCTGCATAAAAATAAATAAAAAGTTTTAAAAAAATGTTATATTAATTTAATTTATGGAAATATATAATGATAGTAGGGAGGTGAGTTCATGGCAGATAAAATTGCCAGATATGTAATAGCTTTAGTAGGAACATTGATAGGATATGGAATTGTGGCTGGCTTAGAGAGCCTTGGTATTTTAAAATTGACAGGTATGGGTGTACCTGGATTGGTTATATTTATATCAATGGTTTTGACTTCTGGAATTATATTTTTCTTTCTTTCACCTTCTTTTATTAAAGGAGGAAGGAAATTTATTCGTTTTGTGGAAGTAGAGCTTCAAGATCTGCCTGCTTCCGATATCGCTTTAGGTTCTATTGGATTAATAGTGGGGTTGATTATTGCTTATTTACTAAGCCAGCCATTTTATAATTTAAATGTACCCTATTTAGGAGTCATAGTATCTATTATATTGTATTTAATATTTGGATACTTAGGAGTTAAAATTCCCACTAGGAAAATGGAGGATTTCACGAATACTTTTAATCTTTTCAAAAAAAACATAGGGAAAGAAAAATTAAAAACATCTTGTAAGGCTTGTCCTAAAATATTGGATACCAGTGTTATTATAGATGGTAGAATAGCAGATATTTGTAAAACTGGATTCATTGAGGGAGCATTGATTATACCAGAGTTTGTTCTTGAAGAGCTTCAACATATTGCAGACTCTTCTGATTCTCTAAAGAGAAATAGAGGAAGAAGAGGACTTGATATACTAAATAAAATACAAAAAGAATTAAATGTAGAAGTAATTATCACTGATAAAAAATATGAAGATATAAAAGAAGTAGATTCAAAACTTTTAAAACTTACTCAAGATATGAAGGGTAAAATAATTACAAATGATTATAATTTAAATAAAGTAGCTGAAGTTCAAAATATAGAAGTGTTAAATATAAACGAATTGGCAAATGCTATTAAACCTGTAGTTCTTCCAGGAGAAGAAATGAAAGTCCAAGTAATAAAAGATGGTAAGGAATCAGGTCAAGGTTTAGCATATCTTGATGATGGAACTATGATAGTCGTAGAAGGTGGAAAAAAACATATTGGAGAAACTATAGGGGTTTTAGTAACAAGTGTATTGCAAACTTCTGCTGGAAGAATGATATTTGCAAAACCTAAATCAGCAGTAGATAGGGCAGTATAAGAAAGAGATAAAGGGGCAGTTCCCTTTATCTCTTTTTCTTTTTTGAGACAGAGATAATGATGGGTTAAGAATTATCTTCTTTGTCTCTTTTTTTTATTCTTAATATATTTTATGGCTATTTAACATATACTATCTCTGTATAATAAATGATTTTATATGATAAAGGTATTTCCTGTTATTTTTTAATATGCTATAATTACTTAGAGGTGAAAAAAATGTATAAAAATAACTATGTTTCAGTTATAATAGCTGCTGCTGGTATGAGCAATAGAATGAGAAGTAGTGTAAATAAGCAATTTATATCTATTGCCAATAAGCCTATACTTGCTCGTACTTTAGAAAAGTTTGAAGAATGCAATTATGTAGATGAAATTGTAGTAGTTGCAAAAGAAGATGAAGTAGACTATTGCAGAAGAGAAATTGTAAAAAGATTTAACTTTAAAAAAGTAAATAAAGTAGTTAAAGGTGGAAAAGAAAGGCAAGATTCTGTATATAATGGATTGTTAGCACTAAATGAAAGAGCTAATATAGTTTTAATTCATGATGGTGCTAGACCTTTTATAAAGATAGAAAATATTAAAGATAGTATAGAGGGAGTAGTAAAATATGGAGCTTGTGTAGTAGGAGTTCCAGTGAAGGATACAATTAAACTTGTAGAGAAGAATGAGAATATTTCTAGTACTCCTGATAGAAGTAAGATATGGGCAGCTCAAACTCCCCAATCATTTTGGAAAGATACTATAATGGAAGCTTACAAATGTGCCATAGAAGATGATTTTGTAGGAACAGATGATAGTATGCTTGTAGAAAGATTGGGAATTTGTGTGAAAATGATAATGGGTAATTATGAAAATATAAAAATAACTACCCCAGAAGATTTAATAGTTGGAGAGTCCTTACTTAAAGATAAGGAGATTATTTTAAATAGGAGAGAATTTATATTTCAAAGTAGATAGGATGGATTTTTATGAAAGTAGGAATAGGTTATGATGTTCACAAATTAGTAGAAAAGAGAAAATTAATAATAGGAGGAATAGAAATTCCTCATGATAAAGGTTTGCTAGGTCATTCAGATGCAGATGTTTTGATACATGCTATTATGGATAGCATATTGGGAGCATTAGGATTTGGAGATATTGGCAAGCATTTTCCAGATACAGATGAAAGGTACAAGGATATATCAAGTATGGTTCTTCTTGAAGAAGTCTACAGTATTATGAAAGAAAATGGGTATATGATAGGAAATATAGACAGTATAATAGTTGCACAAAGTCCTAAGATGTTTCCATATATAGATACTATGAAAGAAAATATAACTAAAGTACTTAATACCTCAAAAGATAATATAAATATAAAAGCGACAACTACAGAAGGTTTAGGGTTTGAGGGGCAGAAAGAGGGTATATCAGCTCATAGTATATGTATATTAGAAAAAAATAAGGGGGGAAGATATGATAGAAATTAAAAAATTATCTAAACATTTTAAAGATGTAATTGCAGTGGACAATGTATCCTTTGAAGTGGAAGAAGGCAAAGTTTTTGGACTTCTAGGAGAAAATGGTGCAGGCAAGACTACTACATTGAGGATGCTTGCTACAATGCTTAAACCTACTTCAGGTACAGCAATTATAAATGAATATGATTTAATTCAAGACCCAGTAGATATAAGAGGAGAAATTGGTATTTTATTTGGAGGAGAGATAGGCCTTTATGATCGGCTTTCAGCTAGGGAAAATATTGAATATTTTGGGCTTTTGAATGGTATGGACAAGGCTCAGATAAATATGAAAATTGAAAAATTAGCCAAGGATCTAGAAATGGAAGAGTATATTGATAGGAAAGTAGGAAAATTTTCAAAAGGTATGAAGCAAAAAGTTGCTATAGCTAGAAGTATAATCCATAGTCCATCTATAATGTTTTTTGATGAACCTACATCAGGTCTTGATGTAACAGCTATTAGAGTAGTACATGAATTTATAAAGGAATTGAGAAATGAAGGAAAAACTATTATATTTTCTAGCCATTCTATGAATGAAGTAGAAAAATTATGTGATGAGGTAGGAATAATTCATAAAGGAAAGATGGTAGAAATTTCTTCATTAGAAGGATTAAAGGTGAAGTATGGAGAAGAAAATTTAGAAGAAATATTTGTTTCTTTAGTAGGTGAAAAAAATGAATAAATTTACTAGAGTAGTTTTCAAAAAAGAAATAATAGATACATTTAGGGATAAAAAGACTATTTTTTCAAGTATAATAATTCCAATAATAATATTCCCTTTAATAGCATTTGTTTTTGGTATTGGGAGTTCGGATATTGAAAAGGAAAGTAAAGAACCTGTACAAATTGCTATCTTAAGTGAAGAAAAAAATGAACTTGAATCTTTTCTTTTAAATCATAAGGATATAAATATTGTAAAAACTGAAGATGCTGAA
The DNA here is from genome assembly GCF_024623155.1 of Anaerosalibacter massiliensis. Lineage (NCBI taxonomy): Bacteria > Bacillati > Bacillota > Tissierellia > Tissierellales > Sporanaerobacteraceae > Anaerosalibacter > Anaerosalibacter massiliensis. The sequence continues at coordinate 15,108 of NZ_JANJZL010000021.1, read as the reverse complement.
AAAGCTTTAGACAAGCTAGATATAAAAGTCATAGTAAAAATTGGAGAAAATTTTGATGAAAAAATTCAGCAAGGTGAAAAACCTAGAATAGAATTAATTTATGATGATGCTAGTCAAAAATCTGAAATAGGTAAATCAAGGGTAGAACAAATTATTTCAGGTTATACTGGATATATTGTAGCTAAAAGATTGGAAAATGCAGGAGTCAATCCACAGATACTAGAACCTATAGATATTAAATATTCTTCTGTATCTAAAGAGGGGGGAACAGGACTAATGATTTTCTCTATGATGCTTCCCTTTATGCTAACTATATGGTCAGCTGTAGGAGGTATTCCAGCCGCTACTGATTTAGGTGCAGGAGAAAAAGAAAGACAAACCTTAGAACCTCTTTTGACTACAAAGTCTAGTAGAATGTCTATACTCATGGGAAAATATTTTGCAGTAGTTGTGGCAGGGGTAATTGCTACTATAGCTTCTTTAATAGGATTTTTAATTGCTACAAAGATAAATCCAGATTTTCTAGGAGAGGGGACTACACTTTCTATAAAAGCTATTGGTATAATAACCTTAGTTTGTTTAGAAATGGCTTTAGCATTCTCAAGTATTGAACTTGCAATTAGTTTTTATGCTAGAAACTTCAAAGAAGCTCAAACTTATTTAAGTCCTGTAAGTATTGTACTTATGGTACCTGCTTATCTGACTATGTTTGTAGATGGTAGAGCCATACCTAGACATTATTTTCATATACCTATAATAAATACTATAGGAGTTATTAAGGAAGTCATAGTATCTGTATATGATATGAAACATATATTGATAACTACGGGATGGAATCTATTGTATATAGCTTTGTTTTTAACAATAACTGTAAAAATGTTTGAAAAAGAAACAGTTATATTCAGAAATTAATATTTGACATAATAGTTTTTTTCTAGTATTATTTTAATAAAATATATACGCATTGAAGGAAAATAGTAGATATTAACGGTCTTAGAGAGGAAGTTCATGTGGTGAAAAACTTCTGACCCAATGAATATTGAACCCGTTCCTGAGCTTCTAGGCTGAAATGTATTAGGTCTAGACGGTGGCATCGTTATAGCTTTTGAGTGGATTTATAATATTTATAAATCTATTAGAGTGGTATCGCGAACTTAAACCTTCGTCTCTATATTTGAGATGAAGGTTTTTTATATTCAAAACTAATTATGTTATAGCCATATAAAAATAAGGAGGAAAAAATAATGAAGATGTCAAAATTATATTTACCAACATTAAGGGAAGTTCCAACTGAAGCAGAAATTCCTAGTCATCAGTTATTAGTTAGAGCTGGGATGATGAGAAAATTAGTATCAGGGGTATATTCATACCTACCTCTTGGATATAGAGTTATAAGGAAAATAGAACAAATAGTTAGGGAGGAAATGGATAGTTCTGGTTCCCAAGAACTTTTAATGTCCGCTATACAGCCAAAAGAACTTTGGCAAGCTAGTGGTAGATGGGATGATTTTGGACCAGAGATGTTTAAATTACATGATAGACATGAAAGAGAGTTTTGTTTAGGACCAACTCATGAAGAATATTTTACAAATCTTATCAAAGATGAAATAAAATCTTATAAACAACTTCCATTGAGCATTTATCAAATTCAAACTAAATATAGAGATGAAAAAAGGCCAAGATTTGGACTTATTAGAAGTAGAGAGTTTATTATGAAAGATGCATATAGTTATGATAAAGATTTAGATGGATTAGAAGAAGCTTATAAGATTATGTGGGATGCATATGAAAAGGTATTTGAAAGATTAAAACTTAAATTTAGAGTTGTTGAAGGAGATTCAGGAACTATGGGAGGCAGAAGATCCCATGAATTTATGGCAGTATCGGAGACAGGAGAAAGTTTAGTTGCATATTGTGATGATTGTAACTATGCTGCTACAGATGAAAAAGCTACAGTAGTTTACAATATAGAAAATTCAGAGGAAGAAGAGCTTGAAAGAGAAAAAATTCATACTCCGGGTATAAAGACGATTGAAGAATTATCTAATTTTCTTAATGTAGAAAAAGATAAATTGGCCAAATCAGTAATATATAAAGTAAATAATGAAGTGATTATTGCATTAGTACCTGGAGATAGAGAGCTTAATGAAGTAAAACTTTGTAACTATCTAAAAATAGGAACACATGAACTAGAAAGTGCAGATGATGAAGTAATTAGAGAAGCAACAGGTGCAGAACCAGGCTCTATAGGGCCTATAGGCCTTAAAGAAGGAGTAAAACTTTTAGTTGATGCAAGGGTAACAAAGATGAACAATTTCATTGTAGGAGCTAATGAAACAGATTATCATATAAGGAACGTGAACTATGGGAGAGATTTCACAGGGGAAGTAGTTGAAGATTTATTGTTAATTAAAGAAGGAGATGTTTGTCCAAAATGTGGTAGTCCTTTAAAAATGGAAAGAGGAATAGAAGTAGGAAATATATTCCAGTTAGGCACTAAATATAGTGAAAGTTTAGATGCTACTTATTTAGATGAAGATGGGAAGGAAAAACATTTTGTAATGGGCTCCTATGGCATAGGCGTGTCTAGAAGTATGGCTGCTATAGTAGAACAATATCATGATGATAAAGGAATAGTGTGGCCATTAGTAGTAGCACCATATCATGCTATTATTACAGTTATTAATATAAAGAAAGAAGAACAAATTAAATTAGGAGAAAAATTATATAATGAATTGAAAAATATGAGTGTTGAAGTACTTTTAGATGATAGGAAAGAAAGAGCTGGAGTTAAATTTAATGATAGAGATTTAATAGGTGTACCTATTCAAATAACTATTGGAAAAAAAGCAGGAGAAAATATAGTAGAGTACTCTTTAAGAAATGAAGATGAAAAAATTGAAATAAATATCGATGAGGTAAAAGATAAAGTTAAAGAAGAGTTTAAAAAAGCAGGATTAGATATTAAAAGTATATAATAAAGGTTAAATATTTAAAGAGGTTATATTAAAATAAATTAATCTATTTTAATATAGCCTCTTTAACATTCTGTTTAATAATACTTAGCATAGCAACTAATGGCGAGTTAGATGTCAAAAAGGGCCAGTTGGGTATGAAAAACGGACAGTTAGATTTTTTAGAAGGAATTAGCCTATTTAATAGGGAAACTTATATTGCAGAAGAAGGAAATAAATATTTTTTAAAAAAACTGAATATTGTAGAAAAATCAAGTATTTTGGCATAAATTGCGATATATGAGAGGGTTAAAATAAAGGATATTCACTTTAAATATAGAACGTATAAATATGCAACAAATAATAAAGAAATAGGTGAATATCTATGTTGTACTCAATCCCTTGGTATGTTGTGTTATTTCAATCAATACCTGAAATGTTTGTTTTAATGATTTTAGGTTTTAAACTGTTTAATATAGATGTAAGCTTTAAGAAAGCATTGTTAGTTTCATGTTTAGTCGCAGTAATAGTATATTTTACACGAAGGAATGTTAATGTATATGGACTTCATACAGTGATGCTCATATTTTGCTCACTATTTTTTATAAGGATAATACTAAAGATGAACATAGCTTATTCTTTTATATGTATTGTAACTAGTTTATTAATCAATGGATTATTGCAGAATACTACTATTCCTATTTTACTTAAATTATTTCAAAGTGCTCCTAAAGATTTAATAAAAAATCCTTGGTTAAATGTATTTATATATATACCTAATGGTTTAATTATGTATTTATTTTATATTTTTATAAAGAAGATACAGTTTTATTTGTTTGATCTAAGAATGTATGAAAATGATTTTGAAAATTTATATAAAGATAGATCTATATTGGTGTTATTTATAGTCCTAATTCAAGGTATATTTATAATACTTATGAATCAAACTTTTTATCTATCTCGTTATAATCAATTTTCAGATAATGCAGGATATACTATTATAAATATTATTATCAGCATATTTACAATATTAGTGCTAATCTCAATAAAAGGGCTTGGGGATGATATAAAAGATAAGGTGGAAATGAATCTTTTAAAAAACTATTTAGAACAAATGGAAGGATTATATAATGCTTTAAGAACTCAAAATCATGAGCATAAGCGTCATATTCAAACTATTCAAGCCATGGTTTATTTAGATGAAATAGCTTCAGCAAAAGAGTATATTGATGGATTAAGTGATGAATATAGCTATACAGATGACATAGTATATGTGGAAAATATGGCTTTAACTGCTTTAATAAATGGAAAGAGAAAATTAGCAGAGTTAAATAATATAGATTTTAAATTTGATATTAATTGTAATTTAAGTAAATTACAAATTGATTCTTGGGATTTATGTAGTCTACTGGGAAATCTTTTAGATAATGCCTTTGAAGTTGTTAAAAAAGAAAAGAATTATAGAGAAGTAAGTTTAAAAATAGATTATTTGGACGGAGATTATATAATGCAGGTATCAAACAATGGAGATAGAATATCTAAAGATGAAATGGACAAATTGTTTGAACCTGGTTATACTACTAAATCTTCAGTAGGAAGAGGATATGGACTATTTTTAATGAAAAATATTGTTGATAAATACAATGGAATTATTAAAGTTTATTCTAAGGATAAAACTGTATTTAAAATAATATTTCCAAAAGAGGAAGGGAATAAAAATGACTAATAAAATTTCAAAAAAATTGGCTCTTTCATTAGGGAATAATCTAAATGGAACTAATGAAGATATAGAAATTTGGGCTTACGGATTAGAATTATTGTTGAATGGAATTATTAAGTTTGCATTTATAGTTAGTTTAGCAGCAATTTTTGGAATATTTAAAGCTACTATATTATCCTTAATTACTTTTGCTATTTTTCGCCACTTTGGAGGTGGAGTACATTTTAGCACTTATTTAAGATGTTTGACATCTGGAATAATTATATTTTTAATCCTAGGAAAAATTTCTTGTTTTAATATTGTCATATCTAATTATAAATTTTTATTTTATATAACCTTATTTTTAGGAATATTAACTATTGCAAAATGGATACCTGGAGATACAAAAATAAAGCCAATGAAAAATAAAGAAGATAGGAGAAAACAAAAGCTTAAGACTACTGTAGTTTTAATTATTTGGATCACAATAGTTCAATATTTAAATAGATTAAATAATATTCAATATATACTACCTATTGTACTAGGGGCTTTTACAAGTTTCACTTTTATAACACCTTTTGGGTACTGGATTATAAACAGCATAGACAAATATTTAGACAAAACTAAGGCTAAATATGGGGAGGTGAAATAAATGAAAGGTATTTTAACTATATTGGCATCATTTTTAGGATTAATTGCTAGGACAGGAGCTAGTACATGTAGTGCTATGATTTTACACGAACCAGAAATACCAGAATCTTTGAAAAAGTAGGAGCTGATAGTAGTTGATTAAAATCCTCATTTTAGAAGACGAAGATTATACTAGAAAATTTATAAAAAAGATAGTAATGGAAAACACTTCTGCATCAGAAATTTTTGATACATCAAGTGGAAAAGAAGCAATAAGTTTAGCAAGAGAACATCTACCAGAAATAGCTATGCTAGATGTAGAATTAGAAAGTGAAGATTTAAATGGTCTTGAAATATCAAGAATAATACACAAGATAAGCCCAGAAACTAAGATAGTTTTTATTACAGGTCATTCTAAATATGCAGTTTCTGCTTTTGACGTTCATCCTTATGACTATATTCTTAAACCTATAAATGTAAAAAGGCTTATTGAAACAATAGTTACTCTAACAAATTATGTAGATAAAACTTCTTCTACCAAAAGTAAAGGTATGAATAGGATTGTAGTTAAAAATGGAGGAGAAATGTTTTTTATAGCAGTTAAAGATATATTATATGCTGAAAGATTGGCTGGAGATACTATTATTCATGATGAAAAAAACACTTATAATGTACAAGATAGCTTACAAGAATTAGAGAATAAGTTAGGGGATAGTTTTTTACGAGTGCATAAATCCTATATTGTAAATGAGGAGAAGATTAAAAAAGTATTAGAAATTGGGGAAAGAGTATATCAGATTGAATTTTTAAACAGTGATAAAGTGGCATTAATGAGCAGAACTGGATTTAAAGAATTTCGAGAAAGATTTAATAATTTAACACTGTGACATTTTTATAGGGATATACTAGAAGAAAAAAGAGTATATCCCTTTTCCTTATATGGACAGTTAGACCAGAAAAGAGACCACTTGAGTGCTAAAAAGGGCCAGTTAGAAAAAAAGGAAGGATATAGTTAAAAATTATAGAAATAAAGCAAGGAGGAAAAGCAAAAAAACTGGGGGGAGAAAAGTGGAAAAATATATACAAAATGAATTGGAATTTCTTTGTGTAGAGACAATAAATTTATTGAATCTTTTGAGAAAGGAAAACAAAATTAGTGAAGAAGAGTATTGTAAGCATTTGGAGGAAAAAGAAAAGTTTTTAAAAAATATGGATATAGATAAAAAGGAATTAAGAAGAAATTGCTCTAGTTCAATCTAGAGCAATTTTTTCCTTGTAAAAACCTTCAGAATAAGATATTCTATTTTATAAGTCAATAGATTATAATGTATTATGAATTAAATTTGGAGGGATATTAATGTTTAAGAGAACAATTTCTACTGTTTTAACGATATTATTGCTTGTAACTAGTATATCTAGTTTAGTATTTGCAGATGCAGAAATGGGAAAAAATAAAGTTGTAAGTTTAGGAAAGAACTTGACTCAAGAGCAAAGAAACTCAATGCTAAATCATTTTGGTGTAGATAAAGATGTAGAGATTGTAGAAGTGACTAATGCAGAGGAAAGAGAATATTTAGGCAAGTATATAGATGATAAGCTATTAGGAACTAGAGCATTGTCTTGTGCTTATGTGGAGAAATTAGATGAAGGAGCAGGTATTTCTGTAGACACTTACAATATATCTTGGGTAACTAAGGACATGTATGAAAATGCATTGATTACAGCAGGTATCAAAGATGCTAAAGTAGTAGTTGCCAGTCCAGTAAATGTATCAGGTACTGCAGCTTTAACAGGTATTATAAAGGCTTTTGAAGATATTACAGGAGAAGGTATATCTGAAAAAGAAAAACAAGTAGCTAGTGAAGAGATAGCAAAGACTGCAATGCTTGGAAATGAAATAGGTAAAGAAAAAGCTAGTGAACTTATTGAAAATGTAAAAGTAGATGTAGTTGGAAATAATAAAAAGAGTAAAAAAGAGATAAAGGATGCAGTAGAATCAGCAGCAAAAGATTTAGATATTCAGCTTACTCAAGAACAAATAAATGAGATAGTTGAGCTTATGAGAAAAATTTCTAAATTAGATTTAAATCTTGATGATATAAAAGGACAATTGAAAGATATATCAGGAAAGATAGATAAAATAATAGGTCAAAATGAAGATGTGAAATCCTTCTTCCAAAAGATTGCTGACTATCTTGGAGAGTTTTTTAACAAATTATTTAACTAATATATAAATCCTTCACTGTTGAAACTAGTAAATAGGTGATATATAATATATTGGTAGTTTATTTTGGAGGTGGAGTTTTTTGGAAAATATTAGAGTGAGATTTGCACCAAGTCCAACAGGATATTTACATATTGGCGGACTTAGGACTGCATTATATAATTATTTATTTGCAAAACACAATAATGGTAAGTTTATATTGAGAATAGAGGATACGGATAGAAGTAGATATGTAGAAGGAGCTATTGAAAATTTAATTAATTCTCTAGAATGGGCCGGAATCGAAATTGATGAGGGAGTAGTTATAGAGGATGGGGAAATAACTCAAAAAGGAGAATATGGTCCATATATTCAATCAGAAAGATTAGATATTTATAGAAAGTATGTAGATGAACTAATTGAAAATGGATATGCCTATTATTGTTTCTGTTCTAAGGAAAGGCTTGATGAAGTACGAGCAGAACAAAAAGTAAAAGGGCTTATACCCAAGTATGATGGTTTTTGTAGGAATATACCTATAGATGAAGCGAAGAAAAGAATAGAACAGGGAGAAGAGTATGTAGTTAGACTTAGACTGCCTCAAAATAGAGATATTAAGTTCTATGATATTGTAAGGGGAAATATAACTATAAACACAGAAGATCTAGATGATCAAGTACTTTTGAAATCGGATGGATATCCTACTTATCATTTAGCGGTTGTAGTGGATGATCATTTGATGAATATAACTCATATAGTTAGAGGAGAGGAATGGTTAGCTTCAGCTCCAAAGCATGCATTTTTATATGAAGCTTTTGGTTGGGATGCTCCTGAATATGTTCATCTTCCTACAGTATTAAACAAAGATAGAAAAAAATTAAGTAAAAGGCAAGGAGATGTTTCTGTAGAGGATTTTAGAAATAGTGGGTATCTTCCAGAAAGTTTAGTAAATTATCTTGCGTTAATAGGTTGGAGTCCTGAAGGAAATGATGAGATTCTCTCTATGGAAGAGTTGATAAAACAGTTCTCCTTTGAAAGAGTATCCAAAACTGGAGGAATATTTGATAAGAATAAACTTAATTGGGTAAACGGTCATTATATAAGAGAATCTAACACTGAGAAAATTACTAATTTAGCTATACCATATTTAATAGAATCAGGTTATATAACAGAAGATGATGTAGATAAAAGGTATGATTGGATAAACACTATGATAAGAACAGTACAAGAAAGCTTATCTACAATTAAAGAAGTCCCAGAAAAAGTGGCTATTTTCTTTGGCGAAGAAGTAGAGTTAGAAAATGATGAAGTCTTGAAAGTGTTGAAAGGTGAACAAGTTCCTATACTATTTGAAGCATTGAGAGAAGAGTTAGGGACTGTAGATAAAATAGATGAAGAATTTTCTAAGGGATTAATGAAAAAAATACAGAAAAAAACTGGTATAAAAGGAAAGAATTTATTCATGCCAGTTAGATCTGCTCTTACAGGAAATTTACATGGGCCAGAATTAGTAGATATTATATATGTTTTAGGTAAACAAAATATACTTAAACGCATAGACTATATAGAAAATAAGTATTTAAAATAATACTTGAATAATATATAGAAATAGTATAAAATGAAATATAATTATCTAAAGGTTGTGAAAAGGGAAAGTAGATTTAATATACTTACAGAGAAGGGTTTTTACCTAGCTGAGAGAAGCCCTAAGTTCCTGTTAAATTGAAGTGCACCTTTGAACTGTTGCCTGAAGTACAGTAGGGTTAATCGGTTGACACCGTTATTGTCTTAGAGTTGGAAGGGGTTTTGTCTTCCAATCAGAGTGGAACCACGAAATAAATCGTCTCTGTATTTGAGGCGGTTTTTTTATTTATTAAAAAGGGAGGATATTATTATGTGGGAAACTATAACAGAAGATGTAAAAGCCATAAGAAATAGGGATCCAGCTGTTAGAAGTTGGACTGAGGCTATACTTTGTTATCCAGGATTACATGCTCTTTTCTTTTATAGAATTGCCCATTTTTTTTATAATATACGATTGTATCTATTAGCTAGGATAATATCTAATATTGGCAGATTTTTTACGGGAATTGAAATACATCCAGGTGCAAAAATTGGAAAGGGTTTATTTATAGATCATGGAATGGCAGTAGTTATAGGTGAGACTACTGAAATAGGTGATAATGTAACTATATATCAAGGTGCTACATTAGGTGGTACAGGGAAGGAAAAAGGGAAGAGACATCCAACTATTGGAAACAATGTAGTTATAAGTTCAGGAGCCAAAGTACTAGGACCTTTCACTGTAGGAGATAATTCAAAAATAGGGGCAGGTTCTGTAGTTTTAAAAGAGGTTCCACCTAATTGCACAGTAGTAGGGGTACCCGGAAGAATAGTAGTTAAAAATAATAAAAGATTAAAATGTTCTACAGCAAAAGATGAAATAGATTTAGATCAAGTGAAATTACCAGATCCTGTTTTTCAGGAGTTAGAATGTTTAAGAAAGAGAATATCAGAACTAGAAGACCATCTATATAAAAAGAAAGGAGATGTAAATGATGAAATTATATAATACTTTAACTAGGAAAAAAGAAGAGTTTAAACCTATAGAAGATGGGAAAGTAACTATGTATGTATGTGGGCCTACAGTATACAATTATATGCATATAGGAAATGCTAGGCCATTAGTAGTATTTGATACATTAAGAAGATATTTTAAATACAGTGGATATGAAGTAGATTATCTAGTTAATTTTACAGATATTGATGATAAAATGATAAAAAAAGCTAAAGAAGAAGATACAACAGTTAAGAAAATAGCCGATAGATTTATTGAAGAATACCATATAGATGCAGATGGACTTCTTTTAGATGAAGCAGGAACTAGCCATCCAAGGGCTACAGAGCATATTGAAGAAATAATAGATTTTATACAAGGTTTAATAGATAAAGGCAGTGCATACAATGTAGATGGAAATGTTTATTTTAATATAAACTCAACTAAAGATTATGGAAAGCTTTCTAAAAAGAATATTGAAGAGCTTATAAGCGGTGCCAGAATCCAAATCAGCGAAGAAAAGAAAAACCCTATGGATTTTGCATTGTGGAAGAAGGAGAAAGAAGGAGAGCCTTCTTGGGATAGTCCATGGGGGAAAGGTAGACCTGGTTGGCATATAGAATGTTCTGTAATGGCTAGAGAGTTTTTAGGAGAAACTATTGATATACATGCTGGTGGAGAAGACTTGCAATTTCCACATCATGAAAATGAAATAGCTCAAAGTGAAACACTGTCTGAAAAGCCTTTTGCAAACTATTGGCTTCACAATGCTATGATAAATATAGACAATAAAAAAATGTCGAAATCCGAATTTAATTTTTTCACTATAAGAGAAATTGGAGAAGAGTTTGATTTAGAAGTATTAAGATTTTTCTTATTGTCTGTTCACTATAGAAATCCTATTAATTTTAGCAAAAAATCACTTACTCAAGCTAAACATGGATTAGAAAGATTGTATAATGGAAAGAAAAATTTAGAATATTTAATGGAAAATGCTGAAGAAAAGAGCTTAACAGATGAGGAAGAAAAGATAAAAGTTGAAATTGATAAATTTAAATCTGAATTTAAAGAAAGTATGGAAGATGATTTAAATACAGCTGATGGAATAGCAGCTCTTTTTGAAATAGTAAGAATTTCTAATGGAAAACTAGATGAAAATTCATCTAAAGAACTGCTAAAATATATATATGATATATTAATGGAACTTTCAAAAATACTAGGAATATTGTCTAAAGAGGAAGACCTTTTAGAGAGTGAAATATTAGAGCTTATAGAAAAGAGAACAGAAGCTAGAAAAAATAAAAACTTTGAATTAGCTGATAAAATAAGGGATGAACTAAAAGAAAAGGGTATAATAATTGAAGATACAAAAGGCGGGGTAAAATGGAAGAGGATGTAATAGGAAGAAATAAAAATTTAACTAAAAAAGAGGCTTCCATGCTCTCTCCTCTACAATTAGCTTATATAGGAGATGCAGTATATGAGCTTTTTATAAGAAGATATTTATTGCAAAAAAAACTTCCTGTCCATGAACTTCATAAAGAAGCAGTGAAATATGTGAAAGCAGGTGCACAAGCAAATATAATTCATTTTTTAGAGAAAGAACTTAGAGAAGAAGAAAAAAATATTGTCAAAAGAGGAAGAAATGCAAAGACTCATTCATCTCCTAAAAATGCAAATATTACTGATTATAAATATGCAACAGGATTTGAAGCTTTAATAGGATTTTTATATTTAACAGGGCAAGAGGAAAGGATGTTTCAATTATTAAATAGAATAATATGAAGATAAGGACTAAGATGTACTTATTAAGTACATCTTAGTCTTTAAATTAAGAAAGGATGATATACTTGGATAGTAAACTTAAAGTTCAACTTTTAAGATATACACCAGAAGGAGAAAAACTAGTAGCATCAGCAGCTAAACTTTGTTATTCTCCTGTAGGAATTGACAAAATAGAAGAAAATTTAGATGAAGAGAAAGTGGACAGGTTTTTAAACATGCTCATGGATTTAGGTCATGAATCTCCTCTTGAACATCTTAGCTTTACTTTTGGAGTAGAAGGTGTTTCAAGAGTGCTTACCCATCAGCTTGTAAGACATAGAATAGCTAGTTTTTCTCAACAATCTCAACGTTATGTAAAATTAGACCAATTTGATTACATAATCCCATCATCTATAGATAATGTAAAAGAAGCAAGGGATATTTATATTAAAGCTATGGAAGAAGATCAGAAATATTATGACGAAATTACAGATATATTGTTTAAAGAACATTTTGAAAAGTTACTAAAAAAAGGATATAATGATAAGAGGGCTAGAACTATGGCAGAAAAAATGTCCATAGAAGATGCAAGATATGTTTTCCCTAATGCTTGCGAAACTAAAATTGTATTTACTATGAATACTAGAAGCCTTTTTAATTTCTTTAGGTTAAGATGTTGTAATAGGGCTCAATGGGAAATAAGGGCTTTAGCTACAGAGATGCTTAAGGAAGTAAAGAAAGTTTATCCTACCTTGTTTAAAAATGCTGGTCCAAGCTGTTTAATAGGGGTTTGTCCAGAGGGAAAAATGACTTGTGGGAAAATAGATAAGGTAAGAGAAAGATTTAAAAGTATATAATATTAATTAAAAATATATTGAGATAATGTTTATGCTATCGTATAATTTATTTTAATATACAGTATAAACATAGGGAGTGAATAGAATGGAAAGTAACTATATTGTAGGAAGAAATCCAGTGCTCGAAGTTTTTAAAACAAATAGGGAAGTTGAAAAAATTTTAATATCTAAGGGAGAATTAAAGGGTTCTATTAATAAAATTATTGGAATAGCTAAGGATGAAAAAATTCCAATACAGTATGTAGATAGAAAAAAACTAGATGCTATTTCTGAGGGAAGCACTCACCAAGGGGTAGCAGCTCTAGTTACTCCTTTTAAATATGCATCTATAGATGATATTTTAAATAAAGCTAGAGATTTAAAAGAGGATCCATTTATAATAGTTCTTGATGAAATAGAAGACCCTCACAATTTAGGTTCTATTATAAGGTCGGCAGAATGTGGAGGTGCTCATGGTATTATAATACCAAAGAGAAGAGCTGCTACAGTATCTCAGACTGCCATTAAAGCTTCAGCAGGAGCTGTAGAGCATATGTTGATATCTAAAGTAACTAATATAACTGATACTCTGAAAGAGCTTAAAGAGAAAGGACTATGGGTATATGGTGCAGATGTAGAAGGTAAAGAATATTATTTTCAGAGAGATTTTAGTGGACCAAAAGTGCTAGTCATTGGAAGTGAAGGAAAAGGAATCTCCAGACTAGTAAAAGAAAACTGTGATTTTTTAGTTAAGATACCTATGTTGGGCAAGATATCATCTTTAAATGCTTCAAATGCTGCCTCTATACTAATATTTGAAGTGGTAAGAGAGAGATATGTCAAATAATGGATCGGGTTTTAAAGAATATTTATTTGTAGATGGATATAATATTATAAATTCTTGGGAAAAACTACGTTCTTTAAGTGAGATAGATTTAGAGGTAGCTAGAAATGAACTAATAGATATAATGACTGAATATCAATACTATACTAAAATAAAAGTTATAATAGTATTTGATGCACATATGGTAAAGGGTAATAGTGGAAAAAAGGAAACAATAAAAGGGGTTGAAGTAGTATATACAAAAGAAGATGAAACAGCGGATCATTATATTGAAAAAGTATTGGATGATATAGGAAGGGTAAAAAAAGTTAGAGTAGCTACATCAGATTGGATGGAGCAACAGGTTGTTCTAGGAAGAGGAGGAACTAGGATTTCTGCTAGAGAGTTAGAGGTTGAAATAAATAATTATAAATCCTTTATTAATAAAAAAAATAAGAGGGAAAATCAGAAAAACAATCTAATTATTGGAAGATTGGATGATGAAATTCTTAAAAAGTTGGAAAAATGGGGAAAGAATGAGAAATAATCTTGACTATTAAAACTTAATTAACTATAATTTAATTAATTGAAATAAGCAAAGTCAAAGGTTTTAACACTTTCTGGAGGGGATGTTTGGTGGGCATAGGTTTATACAATGAACTGGATATTGTATATTGTGATAGCTTAGAAGATGAAGATATTGTTGAAGAAGCGAAAAGGGGTGATCTTCAAGCCTTAGAATATCTCATAACTAAGTATAAAAATTTTGTAAGGATAAAAGCTAGATCTTATTTTTTAATTGGTGCAGATAGAGAAGATATTATTCAAGAAGGCATGATAGGCCTTTATAAAGCTATTCGCGATTATAATAAGGACAAGCTTACATCTTTTAAGGCTTTTGCAGAGCTTTGTATAACTAGACAGATAATAACTGCAATTAAAACAGCAACTAGGCAAAAACATATTCCTTTAAACTCTTATGTATCTTTGAACAAACCTATCTATGATGAAGAGTCAGATAGGACTCTTTTAGATGTACTGTCAGGAGTTAAAATTACAGATCCAGAGGAACTTATTATAGGGAGAGAAGAGTTAAATAACATTGAAAATAAAATTGGCGAAATATTAAGTGATCTTGAATGGGAAGTGCTCATGGCATACTTGGAGGGCAAGTCTTATCAAGAAATTGCAGTAGAACTAGATAGACATGTAAAAAGTATTGATAATGCACTTCAAAGAGTGAAAAGAAAACTAGAAAGATATTTAGAATTAAGAGAGGATTAATATTTTTCCTATTGACAATAGTCTAACTAGATAGTAAAATTGTTTACAGTGGTTATAAATGCCCATGTAGCTCAGAAGGTAGAGCACTTGCATGGTAAGCAAGAGGTCACCGGTTCAAATCCGGTCATGGGCTCCATAATATAAATTTTTAAAATATTACTTATTATTAAATATTACTTATTATTTAAACTTAGGAAACACCCGGATATGTTTTCTTATGAAATTAAAAGTTAAGGAGGAAGTAAAATGGGAAAAGCAAAATTTGAGAGAACAAAACCACATATTAATATTGGAACAATAGGTCACGTAGACCATGGTAAAACAACATTAACAGCAGCAATAACAACAGTTCTAAACA
>NZ_JANJZL010000020.1:0-27937 GCF_024623155.1 Anaerosalibacter massiliensis | reverse complement strand
ACGGCGGTATCCCGGGTTCGAATCCCGGTAGGGTCACCAGGGCGCATAGCTCAGCTGGGAGAGCACCTGCCTTACAAGCAGGGGGTCATAGGTTCGAGCCCTATTGCGCCCACCAAATTCAAATTTTCATATAGAGATTTTAAATAAGATTAATATGGCCTGGTAGTTCAGCTGGTTAGAATGCTAGCCTGTCACGCTAGAGGTCGAGGGTTCGAGTCCCTTCCAGGTCGCCATTTATTTTGCTTTGGTAGTAAATTATAAAAAATATAAAATTATAAAAAAAGGTTGACAAATTTTAATTTAGCATTTATAATTTTATTTATGACTTTAATTAAATATTCATTCTGGTGTAGCTCAATTGGCATAAGCAGAGAACCCAAATCTATGAATAAAAGGGTAGCTCAAAAGTTAAAACTTTTGAGTACTGCAATTGCACCAAATATAAAATTTGGGGCATTGCAGCATGAATCGCTTAGTCGGAGTCGCCAAAGCTTATTACTATGTTATTAGATTTTGCAAATTAAATATTTATGCTGGTGTAGCTCAATTGGCAGAGCAACTGACTTGTAATCAGTAGGTTGGGGGTTCAAGTCCTCTCACCAGCTCCAAAGTTGGGAGGAGTTCCCGAGTTGGCTAAAGGGGACGGACTGTAAATCCGTTGGCTCAGCCTTCACTGGTTCGAATCCAGTCTCCTCCACCATGCGGGTGTAGCTCAGTGGTAGAGCCCCAGCCTTCCAAGCTGGTTGCGAGGGTTCGATTCCCTTCACCCGCTCCAGAAAATGCACCTATAGCTCAGTTGGATAGAGCAACGGACTTCTAATCCGTGTGCCGGGGGTTCGAATCCTCCTAGGTGCACCATAATATTGGGATGTAGCCAAGTCGGTAAGGCACTAGACTTTGACTCTAGCATTTCGCAGGTTCGAGTCCTGCCATCCCAGCCACATGACCCATTAGCTCAGTTGGCAGAGCACTTGACTTTTAATCAAGGAGTCCGGCGTTCGAATCGCCGATGGGTCACCATTTGGAGAGGTACCGAAGTGGTCATAACGGGGCGGTCTTGAAAACCGTTAGGGTCTCACGGCCCACGTGGGTTCGAATCCCACCCTCTCCGCCACAATTAATATAACTATTTGGAGAAGTACTCAAGAGGCTGAAGAGGCTCCCCTGCTAAGGGAGTAGGTCCTATTCGGGGCGCGAGGGTTCAAATCCCTCCTTCTCCGCCAGTTATTCTAATTTATTGTGGGCCTTTAGCTCAGTTGGTTAGAGCGCCCGGCTCATAACCGGTAGGTCCGGGGTTCGAGTCCCTGAAGGCCCACCACTTGTTTAAATAAGTTTTTGGATTTGACTGTAGGGGTATAGTTCAGTTGGTAGAACGTCGGTCTCCAAAACCGAATGTCGTGGGTTCGAGTCCTGCTACCCCTGCCAGTCTACATATATTAGCATAGGGGCGCATAGCTCAGCTGGGAGAGCACCTGCCTTACAAGCAGGGGGTCATAGGTTCGAGCCCTATTGCGCCCACCAAAATTAACTTAAATATGGGCTTGTAGCTCAGGTGGTTAGAGCGCACGCCTGATAAGCGTGAGGTCGGTGGTTCGAGTCCACCCAGGCCCACCATAAAAAATATAATTGGGGCCTTTAGCTCAGTTGGTTAGAGCGCCCGGCTCATAACCGGTAGGTCCGGGGTTCGAGTCCCTGAAGGCCCACCAATAATTGCCCAGATAGCTCAGTCGGTAGAGCAGGGGACTGAAAATCCCCGTGTCGGTGGTTCGATTCCGCCTCTGGGCACCATTTTTTTATAAAAAAAGTTAGTTTTTATATTGGGATGTAGCCAAGTCGGTAAGGCACTAGACTTTGACTCTAGCATTTCGCAGGTTCGAGTCCTGCCATCCCAGCCATTAAAAAAAGAGTAGAAATTTTCTACTCTTTTTTTAAATACTTACTTTGCTTTCTATTGTATATTTGATCATACCTTTAATATTTTCCATAGCTAATCTTTTATCTACTTTCAATAGCATGATATTCGGTGGAATATTAAAGCTTGTACAATCTTTAATATTCATTCCATATTCCAGATTATCTAGATTTATATAGAAACATTTTTTTTCAGTAGATAATAAACCTTTTTCAATCTGAAATTCCATATATAATGTCCCCTCTTTAAAATCCCAATTTAAGTTATAATAGTTTCCATAGTCTATATAGGAATCCTTTTTAAAAGAGGTTGTTTTACAATAGATTTTCATTACATCATTAATAAAATCAATTGATTCAATTGCAATTTTTGGATTGTTTTTATGATTAGAGCTTTTATTTGATAGATATACAATTTTGTTATCATCTATAATATCCAACATTTTTAAAACGAAAGGTAGATAGTATAAATCATCATAATTGTGTTTTAAAATGAGTTTTCTTTTTTCCAAATCATTGCTTTTTAAATAGTCATAATAAAGATCAATACAATCTTTTCCAGATATAGTATCTTCCCTATAAATACCTAAAAATTTTTCAATAGATTTAAGTTTGAAACTTTTAAGTGGAAGTAATTCTTTGTTATTTCTTATTGTTCTATAAATATCTATGCTTTTATTTTTAGGTATTTGATATTTAATATCATATTTTTTATATTTGCTATTTAAAAAAGGAATATCAAAAGTATCTCCATTGAATGTTACAACATGTACACTGTTTTCTATATCTTCTATTAAAGTTTTTAAAATACAATCTTCCTTTTCAGAGGAGTTTAAGAAATATTGTTTTAAAGTATATTTACCATTATTATAAATTAATAATCCCACTAGGTAAACAGTATCATAAGCTCTGCTAAAACCAGTAGTTTCAATATCCAAGAAACAAACTGGGCTATTATCAAAATATTTCTCCATATTCAAATCATAGTCAATATTATAATATATCTTTTCCATTCTTTATTCTCCTTCATATATCATGTTATAATAAAATAGTATATCAATTATTATAAATTATATATATTATTTATTATGAAATCAAATGTAGACAGGAGGATTTTGATGATATTTGATAGTTTAAATAATAGGTATCCATCTCAGCGAATGACAGTATTTTCTAGAAAAGGCATGGTAGCAACCTCTCAACCACTAGCTGCTGAAGCAGGTTTAGAGGTTATGAAAAAGGGTGGAAATGCTATAGATGCAGCCATAGCAGCAGCTGCATGTCTTACAGTAGTAGAACCTACTTCAAATGGTATAGGGGGAGATGCTTTTGCTATTGTATGGCATAAAAACAATATATATGGCTTAAATTCTAGTGGACCTGCACCAAAAAACATAACTATTGAAAAATTAAAAAATAGTGGATATAAAGAGATGCCTGCTCGTGGTTTTATTCCTGTTACAGTACCGGGGGTTCCCTATGCTTGGAGAGAGCTATCTAAAAGGTTTGGAAATATTTCCATAAAAGAAGCTTTGAATCCTGCTATATCTTATGCAGTAGAAGGCTATCCAGTTTCACCAATAGTATCTCAAAATTGGCAAATAGCTTTTGAAACTTTTAAGAAAATATTAAAAGGGGAAGAATATAAAGAATGGTTTAAAACTTTTACTATAGATGGTAAACCACCTAAACCAGGTAGTTTGTGGAGAAGTAGAAAAATGGGCAGAACCTTGATAGAGTTAGGAGAAAGTGAATGTCTATCTTTTTATGAAGGTGATATAGCTGAAAAAATTGATAAATTTTCTAAAAAGTACAATGGATATTTAAACAAAGAAGATTTACTAGGATTTAGTTCAGAATGGGTTAATCCAATTAGTATAAATTATAGAGGATATGATGTATGGGAATTGCCACCTAATACTCATGGAATAGTGGTTTTAATGGCATTAAATATATTAAAAAATTTTGAATTAGAGTATGGAAAAGTTTCTTCACAGCATATAATTATGGAAGCTATGAAATTAGCTTATGAAGATGGTTTAAAATATATTACAGATCATGATAAAATGAAGGTATCTACTAGTAGTTTATTGTCAGAAGAATATGCATACGAAAGAGCTAAACTTATAAAAAACAAGGCAATTCAACCTAAGTATGGCAATCCTAATTTAGGTGGAACAGTTTATTTAGCTACTGCAGATAGTGAAGGTAATATGGTAAGCTATATTCAAAGTAATTTTATGGATTTTGGTTCTGGGCTTGTAGTTCCTGATACGGGTATTAATTTACATAATAGAGGTTATAGTTTTTCACTAGATAGTTTAGCAGCTAATTGTTTAGAACCAGGCAAAAAGACTTATCATACTATTATACCAGGATTTATAACTAAAAGAGATAGAGCCATTGGTTCTTTTGGAGTAATGGGAAAATATATGCAACCTCAAGGCCATGTTCAAGTTCTAACTAATTTAATAGATTTCAACCACAATCCACAAGAAGCTTTAGATCGTCCACGTTGGCAATGGATTGGAAATAAAGAAATATTGGTAGAGCCAAATTTTTCAGAATACATGGTGAGAAAACTAACTGAATTAGGACATGAAGTTAAATACTCAGAGGATATTGGAAGTTTTGGAAGAGGACAAATTATATTAAGGGAAGATGAAACTTTTATTGGAGGTACTGAACCTAGAGCAGATAGCAATATATCTTCTTGGTAAAATGTTCTGAAAGGAGTAATGATATGGATAATGATAATGTAGAAGAGCTATCAAATGAAGAGATAACAGAAATCATGAGAAGTATAAACAATGAGCAACTTAGAAAAATTGGAATAATGTCTATATATGATAGTTTTTATGGCAGTTTAGAATCTATGAAATTAATGGAGAAATCTAAGATCATAGAAAAAATTGAATCAAAAGAAGAACAGGAGAAATTATATAGCCATTATAATAGTTTATTAAAATTAGTTTATGATTTAGATGATAGTATAAAAAATCAAGAAGATAATTTAGAAAAAATAAAAAATATAAGGAAAGATTTATATAAACTTTCCAATTATCTTAAACCTTATATCATTGAGATATCCTATATCAATGAACTTGCCAATAACTATTTTAATAAGCATATGGTAGAAGATAAACAGGATTTTGGAAAATTAGATCAGGAGATTTTGAATAAATTATATTTAGATATTACAAATTATATAGCAAAGGATAGTAAAGATTATTATTTGTTTTCTAAAAAAATATCTGCAATAATAAGGATTCTACCTTTTAGAATGACAAAAGCAAGATTTTTAGAGATAGTAGAAATTTCTCTTAAAAGAAATTTAATTCAATATCCTAAAGAATATGTAGATCATCAAATTAGAGAATATAAAAGAATATTTGATGGTTCTATGGAACCTAGTTATGGAACAAAGTTTGATAAATATTTTAGGAAAACTCAAGATATTAAACAAAATAATTTTAAAGAATTAAATTTAGAGGAAACTAAGAAGGCTTTGGAAAAATCTAAAGTACTTTTAGAAGAAGTAGAAGAAATAGACTTTTTTATCACTAACTTAGGAATATTAACCAATAAATTAATAGTAGTATTTTTGACTAGTCATTTAATAAAAGATAGTGTATTAAACGGCAAACTTATTAGTGAATGTAAAAAATCTATTGACTCTTTCGGAAAAATTTCATATAAAGAAGTAAGAAAAAAGTTAAATAGTGAAATTTCCACTTTAGAAAAAGACCTATTCAAAACAAATGAATTTTTAGAGGAAATTGGAAATGAGGCTATTAAAAGAACTGAAATTGTAGATGAAGAATTAAATAAAGAACTATTATTTACAAAGAAAGTTTTAACTTTCTACAATGATATAATTTTTGAAGATGAAGAGATACTATTATTAGATGAAGAAAGTTTTATAAAGCCAGTAGAAAAAAGTTATTTGAAAGAAGTTCTTTCAAATTTTATTCAATATATTAATAGGTCCATATCTCTAATGTCAAATATTGAAAGAAAGCTTAGAATGAAAAGACTATTATCTATAATGGAATTTCCTTTTGAAAGTCCAGAGGATTTTATGGATTATATCAAGAATTCATTAGATCAGAGAACAACAAGTAATAACGAAATACTTATTGCAATCAATAGTTTATACTATCTAATGGATATGAAAAAATAAAATTATAAAAGTTATATTATCCCTTCAATATGTCAATAATATACTAATGATGATTGGAGGGATAATATTATGTGTAAAATTGGTATTCCTAGAGGAATGTTTTTTTATGATTATTATCCATTTTGGAAAGAATTTTTTGAAGGGCTTGGTATTGAAACAGTAGTATCTCCAAAGACTAATAAAGAAGTTTTAAATGCTGGGATTTTTTCTTGTGTAGATGAAGCTTGTTTACCAGTAAAAATATTTCATGGTCATGTAGAAAAATTAAGGGATAATGTTGATTATATATTTATACCTAGAATAATGAGTATAGAAAGGATGGAATATTGTTGTCCCAAAGTTTTAGGTCTTCCAGATATGGTTAAATATTCTGTTAAAAATGTACCTCAAATAATAGATACTAGGATAAATTTGAGAAAGTCTAATATTGGATATAAAAAATCAGTATATGAAACTGGTAAATATTTAGAAAAGGATTTATGGGAGATAAGAAGTTCTTATACCAAGGCAAAAAAATCCTATGAAAGGTATATATATTTATTAAATAAAGGGGTAGTACCTATAGAAGCAATCAAAATGTACAATAAGGCATTTAAGGATATAAATTATAGTTCTAGTAGTCATGAACTAACTATAATGATTTTAGGTCATCCTTATGTAGTATATGATGAATATTTAAATATGAACTTGATTTCTAAACTGATGAAAAATAATGTAAAAATTATTACCCCAGAAATGATAAGTAAAGAAGAAATAAATAAATATTCTAGTAAACTACCTAAAAGAATGTTTTGGACCCATGGGAAAAGAATAGTAGGTTCAGCTTTCAGTTTAATTGAGAAGAGAAAAATAGATGGAATTATTTATTTATCATCTTTTGGATGTGGAATGGATTCTATACTTATAGATTTGGTAGAGAGGAAAGCTATATCTAATGGAATGCCTTTCACATTATTGACCTTAGATGAACAGACAGGGGAAGCAGGTATAAATACTAGAATTGAAGCTTTTATAGATATGATGAAATGGAGGAATAAAGATGAAAATAACATTTCCGCATTTAGGTAATGTTTATATAGCTGGAAAAGCTTTTTTAGAAGAACTAGGCCAAGAAGTGATTCCACCTCCAAGATGTAGCAAGAGAACTCTTGAGTTAGGTACTAAATATTCTCCAGAAACTATGTGTTTGCCATTTAAAATAAATATAGGCAATTATATTGAAAGTATAGAAAAAGGTGCAGATACTATACTAATAACTGGTAGCTGTGGCCCTTGTAGATTTGGATACTATTCAGTACTAGAGCAGAGTATATTAGATGACTTAGGCTATGAAGTAGAATTTATAGTTTTTGATCCAATATATGAAGGAGTAAGAGAGCTTAAAAATAATATCTCTAGAGCTTTAAATGTAAAAAGTTATAGGAAGTTAATAAAAGCAGGAGATTTAGGATGGAAGCTTATAAAAAAATCAGACTATTTGACACAGCTTGCTAATGAAAAAAGAGCTTATGCTTTTAATAGTTATTTAGTAGATGAAATAATGGAGGATTATTATAAAAAAGTAGAAATTACTGTTGGTGGAGAGCCTATGTTAAAGCTTATGGACCAGGTGGAAGATTCTCTTAAAGCTGTAAAAATAGATAAAAATAAAAACCCTATAAAAGTAGGTATTATAGGAGAAATATATACTATTATTGAACCTTCTGTTAACTTGGAAATTGAAAGAAAACTAGGACACATGGGGGTACTTGTAGAAAAATCATTGACACCTACTAAATGGGTAGAGCACCATGTAAGCAATTTCCCTTTTGGTTCTAAAGAGGAAAATGAAAAGTACAAATTAGCGAAGCCTTATATACCTACTTTAGTAGGAGGACATGGAAGGGAAACAGTGGGAAGTGCTATATATTATGCTAAAAAAGGATTTGATGGAGTGATACAACTACTTCCTTTAAATTGTATGCCTGAAATAGTGGCTAAAAGTATTTTGCCTACAGTACAAAATGATTATAATATTCCAATAATGACATTAATAGTAGATGAAATGACAGGGGAAGCAGGCTATATGACTAGGTTAGAAGCCTTTGTAGATTTACTTGAAAGAAAAAGGGAGGAAAAGCAAAATGGCAGATTTTTACATGGGTGTTGATGTAGGTTCGGTGAGTACTAATATAGTTATTTTAGATGAAGAAGATAATATAGTATGGAAAAAATATTTGAGAACCCAAGGTAAACCAATTGATATATTAAAAGAAGGATTACATGATATAAGGAAAGAATTAGGTGACATTAATATAAGTGGAGTAGGCACAACCGGAAGTGGTAGACAATTAGCTGGTTTAATATTAGGTTCAGATGTAGTTAAAAATGAGATAACATGTCATGCAGTATCAGCTCTAGATTTTATGCCCAATATAAAAACTATAATTGAAATTGGTGGGCAAGATTCCAAAATAATTATTATTAGAGATGGTATAGTAGTTGATTTTGCTATGAATACAGTTTGTGCAGCAGGTACTGGTTCGTTTTTAGATAGGCAAGCTTTTAGATTGGGTGTGCCTATAGAACAGTTTGGAAAAACTGCACTAAGGTCTGATAATCCAGTTAGAATTGCAGGAAGATGTGCAGTATTTGCAGAGTCAGATATGATTCATAAACAACAACTTGGACATAACCAAGAGGATATAATATGGGGACTTTGTCAGGCATTAGTTAGGAATTATTTGAATAATGTAGGAAAAGGCAAGGAAATACTTGGTCCTATAGCTTTTCAAGGTGGAGTGGCAGCTAATGAAGGTATTAAAAGAGCATTTGAGGAGACTTTAAAACAGGAAGTATTTATTCCAGAAAATTTTGATGTTATGGGAGCAGTAGGTGTTTCATTATTGGCAAAAGCAGAAGCTAAAAGAAAAAAATCTACCAGTTTTAAAGGTCTAAATATTTCAGATATAAATTATAAAGTAAAGGGAATAGAATGTAATGATTGTGCAAATTTATGTGAGATAATTGAAATTCAAGAAGATCAAAATATATTAGCACGATATGGAGATAAATGCGGCAAATGGACAAATGCTATAAAAGATAAAACTAAATTAGCTTAGTTTAATTGATACCATATAAAAAACCCCAGTTTAAAGGAAAATTATCTTTTGAACTGGGGAATATTTTATTCTTCTTCAAATTCCTCATATTTTTCTAACTCATCAAATTTTTCATCTTCAATTTCTTCACTATTTATTTCTTCTTCAGAAGATTCTCTAATATCATCATAGTATCTATTAGATTCATCTATTTGTTTAGGGAATAGGCTTGGGAAAGTATTACAAATAGGAGAAATCTCTGGTGACAATACTGGGAATCCAGTAGATAGTACACAAAGTTGTACTGGAACTACTATTTTCTTTTCACAAGTTATACATATAGCTATAATTAAATTAACTTTAACTTTACCAGTACAAGGATCTATAATTATATCTCTCATAATACTATTAGTAGCAATTCTAGCTTCACAATTTACATTGCAGAACTCTGCAAATCTAGGTAAGAAAGCTGAATTAAATACTGATGGTATGCAAAGTTCAAAGAAATTAGTCATAACTATTGGATTAGTTACAGGTGCAATTGGAACTTTACTAGTTAAAGTTATTTTTTGTTTTCTTCTATGACCATCAGATACTAAAACATCAATTTCAACTATAACATCTCCAGATATTTTTACTGTTTGAGTACCAAAAATGGGTGTTCCTTTACTTTTTCTGTCACATTCTGAAGTATCTGCAAATATTAACTTTTCATCCTTTAGTCCACTAGGACCTACAACTTTAACTGGATTACCTTTTCCATCTTTGACAAAGCTTCCTCCAGATATAACTGTATCTGGATCTACTTTTAAATTACGTGGATCATTTATATTATCAGGATTGAAAAATTTTCTACATCTTACATCTAAAACTTTAACAATTCTTCCATTTTTACTTAAAGTTGGAGTGAAATGCTGATGAGTTATTGTTCTAAGAGCTTGAAGATTAACTAGTGTAGCATCATATACTTTCTGTATGAAAATAGGTTCAGTTCTAACTCTTCTTAAAGTACCATCCCATTCACAACCAGTATTACCCTTACAACATCTATCTGTAATTCCTAAATCTATAGAATCGGATTTTATATCTCTAAACTCAGAATTCATTGTTTTCCCCCTTTCACTAATATGAAATTCTCCTTTCAATGTTAATATATTCTTTTCAATAAAGAACTGTTACATTTTTTAGATGATTTGCATATTTAATTTAAATAGCAATAAATATATATAAAGAACTTTTTAGGTGGTGTAATCATGACCTTTTATAATGAAAAAATTTCCATAGCTAAAGATAGATTAGATAATATTTATATTTTCCAATCAAAAGATAGAAAAATAATATATAATTATTATAATAATATTACTAAAGATACAATTGAAAAGAAAATAACATCAGATGCTTTAGAAGAATATGATATAGCAATAGGAGAAGATGGATATATATATTTAGTTTATCAAAATAATTACAGAGATTTATTCTTAACAATTATATCTGAAGAAGAAATAGATTCCATATGTCTAACAATAGAACCAATACCCTATGTATATGACTTAACTCTTATATTAGATGGGGAAGAGATACATATATTTTATAATATACTATTAAGTGAAAAAGACAAAAAATATAGATTATATCATCATTATTATGATAATTATAATTGGTATACAAGCACTATAGATGAAATAAAAGTATCAAAAATACTAAATTTTTTTAATATAGAGTATTTAGAAGATGAAATAGCCATAATATATTATGATTTTTCTAATGTGGAAAATATATATATGAAAAAGTTTATAAATGGAGATGAAAAGTGGTCTGATAGAATAAAAATCAGCAATAATGATGAAGAAAAATTGTATATGGACAGTATATTAGTAAACAATGTTTTACATTTAACATATAGTCAGTATATTGAGAAGAATCTAGTTATAAAATATGAGAGATTTAATATATATGGAGATGAAGTAATAATGGAAAAAGAAATGGTATTGTCTAATGTAGAAAATTGTTCCTATCCCACTTTTGTTTATTTTGAGAATAAGTTGTGGTTAATATGGCTAGAATATGAAAATATTTTAAGTAGATATAGTGAAGATGGTGGTGAAAACTGGAGTCCTATATATCTTTGGAGGAAATCAAAAGAAGTTGATACTGTTAGATATAAATATTGTGAATATTTAGATGGAAAAAATAAAAAGAATTTTAATTATTATTTCGGAAAAATATACCCAGAAATTTCTTTTATAGGATTTGGACCTTTAGAAAACACTACAGAAATACCATTAAAAAAAAAGGGAAGCAATGTGATATACCAGTTTTAAAAGATATAAAAGAAGAAAATGAAGAAATAAAAAGAATAGAAAAAATAGAAGAAAAAATAGAAGAATTAATAGAAAAAGTAGATTATATAGAAGAATATTTAAATAGGAGGAGTAGAGGTTTTTATATGAGAAGCAAGGAAAGATAATAATATTATATAATATTATTATCTTTCCTTATTTTATAAAGAGTTATATTCATCTTTTTCAAATAAATTCCTTATAGTATCCATATTATTAGAAATACTTAAAGCTAACATTAATTTAATTCTAGCTTTTTGTCCCGGAAGATTTCCAGCAAATATGACTCCTATTTTTCTTAAATGTTTACCACCGCCTTCATATCCATATGTATCAAGTACTCTTCCAGTAGGGCATCTGGAAACTAGTACTATGGGAATATTTTTTTCAATGCTTTTTTTAATTCCATATATCATTTCAGGAGGTAAATTTCCTCTGCCTAATGCTTCAATTACTATACCTTTATATCCAGATTCTATGCAGAATTCTATAATATCTGAGTTCATCCCTGGTCCAGATTTCAAAAGAGCTACTTTTGTTTCAATGGTTTCAGTATCTATAAAATCTCTAGATACAATATCTCTGTAAAAAATTACTTCATCATTATCAACGATACCTAATGGACCAAATTCAGGAGATTTAAATGTATCTAAGGTTAAAGTATTAATCTTAGTTATTTCACTTGCAGCATTTACTTCATTATTCATAACAACTAAAACACCTTTATTTTTTGATTTTTCAGAGATGGCGGTACAAATAGCCGCTGCAAGATTTGACGAGCCATCATAACCCAACTCAGAACTATTTCTCATGGCTCCTACAACTACTATAGGTTTCTTGGATTTTATAGTCAAGTCTAAAATATAGGCTGTTTCTTCTAAAGTATCAGTTCCATGAGTAACTACAACCCCAGTGATGTCATCTCTTTCAATAGTTTCTTTAACTAATTTAGTTAAATCCATCATCATTTCTGGTGTAATATGAGGGCTAGGAAGATTTGAAAAGTTTATATTTTCTATTTCAGCAAATTTTTCAATATTAGTTACCATTGCCATTATTTCTTCACTAGATAGTGCAGGAATAGCAGCGTGAATCCGAGGATCTATTTTCATAGAAATAGTTCCGCCAGTAAAAATTACAGCTACTTTATTAGAACTCAATATTTTCACCCCTAATTAATATAATAATAATATTTTAACATAGATTGGAAACAAAAGAAAAGATAAAAAAAGAAGACTCCAAAAGGAGTCTTCACATCCACAAGGGATGTCCATAAAACCGTTCAAAAGGGGTATTGGGAATAGAGATCTTATTTGAGGTTACCAGGGGGATAACCACGTTAAGATTATAGCAAATTGCGACAAGTTTTGCAAGACCTTTTTCAAAAAAACTTTATTTTTTATTTGAAGATTGCATATGACTTTAATATAAGGTTAAAATCTTATATAATAAGGTTAAATTATCATTTAAAAAGGGGAGTTAAAGATGAGAAAAAATATAATAAATACAATTAAAAGTTTAAGAGAAAAAGGTTATAAAACAAAATTATATACAAATGTAGAAGATGCTAAAAAAGAATTAATTGAAAAAATTGATACCTCAGATACAGTGGGAATAGGCGGATCTATGACTGTTTTTGATATGAATATATATGAGGCTTTAATAGAGAAAAATGTAAAAACATATTGGCATTGGAAGGCTTCAAATGAAGAAGTGAAGGATATAAGAGATAAAGCAGATAGGGCAAATATTTATATTACAAGTACAAATGCTATAACTGAAGATGGAAAATTAGTAAATATGGATGGAGTAGGAAATAGAGTAGCCTCCATGTTCTATGGTCATGATAAAGTTTTTATTATAGTAGGAACTAATAAAATATGTAAAGACTATGAGACGGCTAAAGATAGAATAAGAAATGTAGCAGCACCTAAAAATACAGAAAGACTTGTATTAGATACTCCATGTAGACTTACAGGAAGGTGTTCAGATTGCAAATCCTCAGCAAGAATTTGTAATATAGAAACTATAATTCACAGAAAGCCAGCTGATGTGGATATGACTATTTTTCTTATTGATGAAGAATTAGGATACTAAACAATATGGGGTGATAAAGTGGAAGTATATCTAGACAATTGTGCTACAACTAAACCAAGGGAAGAGGTAATTGATGAAATAAATTTTATGCTAAAAAAATCTTATGGAAATCCATCTTCTCTTCATAGATTAGGTTTTAATGCTGAAAAAAAGGTGGAAGAATCAAGAGAAATAATATCTGGATTTTTAAATGTAAATAATGATGAAATATATTTTACATCTGGAGGGACAGAGAGCAATAATATTGCAATTCAAGGATTAGTAAATAAGAACAAAAAAAGAGGAAATCATATTATAACAACAGAAATTGAACATCCATCAGTTTTAAATATATTCAAATACTATGAGAGCAAAGGGTTTGATATAACCTATCTTAAAGTTGATAGGTTTGGATTTATAGATCTAAACGAGTTAGAGAAAAGTATAAAAGATTCTACTATATTAATATCTATAATGTTAGTTAATAATGAAATTGGAACTATAGAGCCAGTAGGAGAAATAAGGAAGATATTGGACAAAAAAGCTTCCAATGCATATATTCATCTAGATGGAATACAAGCATTGGGGAAAATCCCACTAGAACTAAATAAATGGAGTATAGATACTTTTTCATTTAGTGGCCATAAAATTCATGGACCAAAAGGTATAGGAGGACTTTATATAAGAAAGGGTACTAATATATCTCCTATTATATATGGAGGTAATCAAGAAAGAGAAATTCGTTCAGGTACAGAAAATACATTAGGAATTGTAGGAATGGGAAAAGCAGTAGAGATTGTAAAAAATAATTTTAATAAAGAAAACAAATATGTTAGAGAGTTAAAAAATTATATGCATGAAAAAATAATGACTAATATACCTGAAATTAAGGTTAATAGCTTATTAGATGAAAGTTTTTCTCCTTATATACTAAATATATCTTTTTTAGGTGTTAGAGGAGAGGTATTGCTTCATTATTTAGAGAATAAGGGAATATATGTTTCTACTGGTTCCGCATGTTCTTCCCATGGAAAAGGTAAAAGTCATGTATTAAAGGCTATAGGATTAAATAATAATGAGATTGAAGGAGCTATAAGATTTAGTCTTTCCCATTTGAATACTAAAAATGATATAAACTATGTAGTAGAAGAATTGAAAAAATCAGTAGAAGATATTAGACAAATTACTATGAGGTGATTTTTATGGATAAGGTGATAAGTGTAAGCTTAGGAGAAATAGCCTTAAAAGGTTTAAATAGAGGATATTTTGAAGGAAAATTAATAAGACAAATAAAAAATATGACTAAAAATTTAGGAGCTCCTAATATATACAAAGGGCAGGGAAAAATATATATAGAAGCAGATGAAGTCTATTTTGAACAAATAATAAATAAACTTAAAAAAGTTTTTGGTATAGTATATATAAGTCCTTGTATAAGAATTGAGAAAGATTTTGAGAGTATAGAAAAAGGTGCTATAAATGCATTTAAGGAAGTCTTAGAAAGAGAAAATATAAAAACTTTTAAAGTGGAAACCAGAAGAGTAGATAAAAACTACCCTTTTAAATCACCAGAAATATCTAGAAGAATTGGAGGTACTATATTAAAAAATTTCCAAGATATAAAAGTAGATGTGCATAATCCGGAAGTATATCTGTATATAGATATAAAGGACAAATGTTATATTTATACAGAAAAAATAAAAGCTTATGGTGGTTTACCTATAGGGACTAATGGGGAAGGATTGTTGTTATTATCTGGAGGAATAGATAGTCCTGTAGCTGGTTTTATGATGGCAAAAAGAGGCGTGAAACTAAATGCTATACATTTTCATAGTTATCCATTTACAAGTGAAAGGGCTGAAGAAAAAGTAAAGAATCTAGCAACTATAATGACAAGGTATTGTGGAAATATACTTTTTTATAGCATAAATATTTTAGATATACAAAAAGAAATAAATGCAAAATGTCCAGAAGATGAAATGACTATATTATCTAGAAGATTTATGATGAGAATATCTGAAAAAATAGCTGAAAAGAAAAATATAAATGCATTAATAACAGGTGAAAACTTAGGTCAAGTAGCTAGTCAAACTATTCAAGGAATTCATGTGGTAAATTCATCTGTAAAAATGCCAATACTGAGGCCTTTAATTGGATTTGATAAGGTTCAAATCATAGATATTGCTAAGGAAATTGAAACTTATGAAACATCTATTCTACCATATGAAGATTGTTGTACTGTATTTTTGCCAAAACATCCAGTGACTAGGCCAAAATTAGGAGATATAGAAGAATCAGAGAAGAATTTAGATATAGAATTTTTAGTGAATAGAGTTATTGAAAATATGGAATACTCTGTAATAAGGGGTAAATAAAATAGCAGCTTATGGAAGAAAGTTTAATTTTTTATTGACAACAGTGTCTATTATGATAAAATTAGATAGACAGGAGTGTCAGAAAAAGAAAGGAGGATCAAATACCATTTGCCAAAAATTGTAGATTATGAAACTAAGAAGCAAGAAATTATAGAAAAAGCTAAAGAAGTTTTTGCAAAAAGAGGATATTATAATACAAATTTAGCACATATATCTAGCAGATGTGGCATGGGAAGAACTACTATATACCAGTATTTTAAAAATAAAGATGAAATATTTTACTATTCAGTAGAAGATATACTAATTGATTTGCAGGAGAAAGTAGAAGCTATTATAGAAAATGATAATTTAACATTTATAGAAAAATTAAAAAAGCTAGTATTTGAATTAACTAGTGAATATGAACAGAATTATATATTTGTTTTATTGGCAGAAATATGGATTATTTTAAAAAGGGAAAATAATGAACTTTTAAGTAGGTTAAGAGACTATACTGAAGGATTAAAGAACTCTATCAATAAATTGATAGTTCAAGGTATTGAAGCTAAAGAAATCAAAAGTATTGATAGTGAAGGCATGGCTGATACTATTTATTCTTTTATAGAATCTTTTACAGTCCAATCAGCCTTTAATAACGATATAAATATGCAAAAAAAGTTGAATTCAGTTAATCTCTTAATAGATGGCCTTAGAGCACACTAAATAGTAGGGGGGGAGTTATCATGGCTAGTGTAAAAAAAATTGTTAGCACTGCTTTGATGAATGAAGGTGTAAAATATATAGAGAAAAATCCAATGGAAAATATGCCTAAATTGTTAGATTGGTCAGAAAAATTAATAACTAGAGAAAACCATAAAAGATATCTACAGAATTTCAGAGATATAATAAGTGATCCAGATAATAATTGGTATAAATTAATGGAAAGATATTTTGATGAATTGTCACCAAATACAAGAAAGAAATTCTTAATTAACTATATGGTGAACTCTGGGATTGTTGGCATACCTATTCAAGATAAAATGGAGAAAAAATATAATTGCAATGTACCATGGGCTATACTAATGGATCCTACTAGTGCATGTAATTTAAAATGTACCGGATGCTGGGCGGCAGAATATGAAAAAACAGATTCTCTAAGCTATGATACTTTGGATAGGATCATTAAAGAAGGAAAAGAAATTGGTATATATATGTATATATTCTCAGGTGGAGAACCTTTAGTAAGAAAAGATGATTTAATAAAATTAGCTGAGAAACATAGCGATTGTTCTTTCCTATCATTTACTAATGCAACTCTTGTAGATGAGGAATTTGCTAAAAAATTAGGAGAACTTGGAAACTTTGGTCTTGCAATAAGTGTTGAAGGTTTTGAAAAAGAAACAGATATGAGAAGAGGAGACGGAACTTTTAACCATGTAATGGAAGCTATGGATCTTCTTAAAAAAGAAGGAGTAGTGTTTGGATTTTCCACATGTTATCATAAGTATAATACAGATGCAGTTGGCTCAGAGGAGTACCTAGATTTCTTGATAGATAAAGGTTGTATGTTTGGATGGTACTTTACTTATATACCAATAGGAAAAGACGCAGTAACAGATTTAATAGCTACACCAGAACAACGTAAATTTATGTATGATCAAGTTAGAAACTTTAGAAAAGAAAAACCAATATTTGCATTAGATTTCTGGAATGATGGAGAATATGTTAATGGATGTATTGCTGGAGGTAAAAATTATCTTCATATAAATTCTAGTGGAGATGTAGAACCATGTGCCTTTATTCATTATTCAAATGTGAATATTAAAGATGTAAGTTTAATAGAAGCATTACAATCACCATTATTTAAACAATATAAAGAGAATCAACCTTTTAATAAAAATCATCTAAGACCTTGTCCATTATTAGATAATCCAGAAAAATTAAGAGAGATGGTTAAAAAATCTGACGCTTATTCTACTCAACCAATAGATAGGGAAGAAGTTGAAGATTTAACTGCTAAAACAGAAGAAATATCAAAGGAATGGGCAAAAACCGCTGATGAATTATGGGAGAAATCCCAAGAAGAAAAATCTAAAAAGAAAGTTCATGCTTAAAAACAAAAGAAGATAAGCTGGATATCCAGCTTATCTTTTCGTTTTCAGTATAAAATCTATTCATGTTTTTATAGAAAAAATCATGGTATTATAGTATCATATATATGAATACTATTTGAGGAGGATATTGATGGAAAGAAAAAAGTTAGTAACTATTGCAATAATAGCTATCGTTATAATAATGTTGGTAACTTCTTATAATAAGCTTAATACAATGGATGAAAAGGTAGACAGTTCATGGGCACAAGTAGAAAATGTGCTTAAAAGAAGAGCTGATTTGATACCAAACTTAGTAAATACTGTAAAAGGTTATGCCAAGCATGAAAAAGAAGTGTTGACAAGTATAACTGAAGCAAGGAGCAAATTCAATTCTGCAAACTCTCCTGGAGAATATGCAGATGCTAATACAGAACTAAACAATGCTTTAACTAAATTATATGCAGTTGTAGAAAACTATCCTGAACTTAAGGCAAATGAAAATTTTTTAAATCTCCAAGATGAATTATCAGGTACAGAAAATAGGATAGCTACAGAACGTGGGAGATATAATGAATCAGTCAAAGAATATAATACTACAATTAGAAGATTTCCAACTAATATTTTAGCAAGATTATTTGGTTTTGAAAAAAGAGAGTATTTTAAAATAAGCCCAGAGGACTCAAAAGCACCAGATGTAAATTTTTAATTAGGGTGAATTAGATGGAAAAAAGAAGGAGATTTTTATTTATAATATTGTTATCTCTATTATTATCTTATAGTATTGCGTGGTCTGATATTCAACTACCAGAGCCTTCAAAGGAGTTTTATGTATATGATGCTGCTAATCTAATAGATAATGAAGTGGAAAATTATATAATAAAAACTAATGAAGTACTCTATGAAAAAACTGATGCTCAAGTAGTAGTAGCTACTATTGAAAACTTAAATGATTTAGATATTAAAGAGTATGCTAATTTATTGTTTGAGAAATGGAGTATAGGAAGTAGTGAATTTGATAATGGTGTTCTAATATTAATAGCACCTAATGAGAAAAAAATATGGATAGAAATAGGATATGGACTTGAAGGAGCATTACCAGATGGAAAAGTAGGAAGAATTATAGATAAAAATATTTCTCCATATTTTAAAGAAGAAAACTATTCAGAAGGAGTACTCCAAGGATTTAATTCTATATTAGATTCTATAGAAGAAGAATATAGTATAGATTTAGGACGAGGAAATATTAGTGAAAATTTTAGTCATGATTATAATGAAAAAAACAGGAGTTTCAATATATTTGATAAATTTAAAAAGATATTAGTAGCCATTGGCATAATAATATTTTTGTTTATAGATTTTAGATTTTTTAATGGCTGGCTAACTTATAGTATTTTAGGAAGTATTAGATTTGGCGGGGGTTCTAATAATGATCATGACAATAAAGGTGGCGGCGGTTCCTCTGGAGGGGGAGGAGCTGGTAGAGGTTGGTAGTTATATTAAGAATCAATATAAATAAGAGAGCTATTCATAAGGGTATACCCTTATGAATAGCTCTCTTATTTATATACTAAATTATATGATTTTTGAAATAAAAACTATTGACTTTTATATATAGTATTGACTATAATGAAATAGTTAAAAAGTTTAGTAATTATAAACTTAAAGTTTAATATACAATGAATATTGTTAGGAGGCTATTTGTGGACATTGGCGAGAAAATTAAAAGATTAAGAGTTAAAAACTCATTGACTCAAGAAGAATTAGCAGATAGATCTGAGTTGACAAAAGGTTTCATTTCTCAGGTAGAAAGAAATTTAACTTCTCCATCTATTGCAACTTTAGTAGATATATTAGATGGACTTGGAACAAATTTAAAAGATTTTTTCAATGATATTGAAGAGGAGAAAATAGTGTTTTCTAAAGAAGATGCATTTATTAGTCAAAATGAAGATTATGGATATACTTTAAAATGGGTAGTTCCAAATGCTCAAAAAAATTTAATGGAACCAATAGTTATTGAACTAGAACCTGAAGGCAGATCAAAGGAAGATTCTCCTCATGAGGGAGAAGAGTTTGGATATGTGATTTCAGGAATCATAAATGTTTGTATAGGCAGTGAAACACATAGAGTGAGAAAAGGTGAAAGCTTTTATTTTAAAGCTAATGCCAATCATTATATATCAAATAGAGGAAAAACTATTGCAAGAGTACTTTGGGTTAGTACACCACCAAGTTTTTAAAATGAAGTAGGGGGGATTATTTTGGAAAAAAACATAATAATAGATTTAAAAAATATATATAAAGAATATGATGAGCTAGAAGTTTTAAAAAATATAAATCTCTATATAAGGAAAAATGAATTTTTAACATTATTAGGTCCTAGTGGCTGTGGAAAAACTACTACTTTAAGAATTATTGGTGGTTTTGAACAACCTACTATTGGAGAAGTTGTTTTTGAAGGTAAAAATATTACTGACATACCACCTTATGAGAGACAAATAAATACAGTTTTTCAGAAATATGCCCTATTTCCTCATATGAATGTATTTGAAAATATAGCTTTTGGATTAAAAATAAAGAAAATCCCAAAACTTGAAATTAAAGAAAGAGTAGAAAATATACTTAAAACTATTAATCTTGTAGGGTTTGAAAATAGGTCTATTGATTCACTAAGTGGAGGTCAACAGCAGAGAGTTGCTATTGCAAGAGCTCTTGTCAATAAACCAAAAGTATTATTATTAGATGAACCTTTAGGTGCATTGGATTTAAAATTGAGAAAAGAAATGCAAATGGAGTTAAAAAACATGCAAAAAAGTCTAGGAATTACTTTTATATATGTTACTCATGATCAAGAAGAAGCACTAACTATGTCAGATACTATAGCAGTAATGGATAATGGAGAGATACAACAAATAGGTACACCAGTTGATATATATAATGAGCCTAAAAATGCCTTTGTAGCAAAATTTATAGGAGAAAGCAATATAATAGATGGAATAATGCACAAAGATTTTATTGTAGAATTTGAAAATATTATATTTGATTGTGTAGATAGTGGGTTTGAAGAAAATGAAGAGATAGATGTAGTTATTAGACCAGAAGATTTAGTTATTGAAAAATCTGATGAGGCAAAATTGAAAGGAAAAGTCACATCTGTTACTTTTAAAGGGGTTCATTATGAAATTTTAGTTGAAAGTGAAAATTTCTTATGGAAGGTTCATAGTACAAATATGACGCCAGTAGGTACTTTAGTAGGACTTTCTGTTTTGCCAGAGAATATTCATGTAATGAAGAAGGTGAGATAGGTGAAATTAAAATGGACTTCATATCCTTATATAGTATGGATGATAATTTTTATAGTAATTCCTTTAGTGTTAATTTTATTTTTTAGTATAACTTCAGGAGATGTATTTAAAATAGGAGAGTTTCAATTTACATTAGATAACTTTAAAAGGTTTATGAATCCTACATATTTAAAAGTATTAGGAAGATCTATTAACCTTGCTTTAAAATCTACATTAATTTGTTTTTTATTAGGTTATCCTATGGCTATGATCATATCAAGGGAGAAAATAAAAAAGAGAAATGCAATGATACTCCTTTTTATTCTGCCTATGTGGATGAATTTTTTACTTAGAACCTATGCATGGCTAACCTTATTAGGAAGAAATGGACTTATAAATTATATTATAAAAAAATTAGGTTTTGCACCTTTAAGTTTAATATATAATGACAAGGCAATACTATTGGGAATGATATACAACTTTTTACCTTTTATGGTATTGCCTATTTATTCAATTTTAATTAAAATTGATAAAAGTTTAATAGAAGCTGCTGAAGATTTAGGTGCTAGTAAATTAGAAGTTTTCACAAAAATAATATTTCCACTAAGTATACCTGGTATTGTCTCAGGATTTACTATGGTATTTATGCCAGCAGTAAGCACTTTTGTTATCACTAGTTTATTAGGTGGTGGAAAGTATATGCTTATTGGAAATTTAGTTGAACAACAATTTCTATGGTCAGGAGATTGGAATTTTGGCTCTGCTATATCCATAGTTATGATGATATTTATACTTATTTCTATGGGTATAATGACAAAGTTTGATGGAGATAGAAAAGGAGGCGGCCTATGGTAAATAAATCTCTAAAGAAAATTTATACAACTTTAATATTTTTATTTTTATATGCTCCCATTATCATACTTATTATATTTTCTTTTAATAGTTCAAAATCTAGAGGTGTATGGACTGGTTTTACCTTTAAGTGGTATGTAGAACTTTTTAAAAATGAAGAAGTTCTTACAGCCCTCTATTATACAGTTCTAATAGCAATACTATCTTCATTGATTTCAACTATAATAGGCACTTTTGCAGCTATAGGAATATATAATATGAACTATTTGGGAAAAAAGATAGTTTTGAATTTAAATTATTTACCTATATTAAACCCAGATATAGTTACTGCAGTATCTTTAATGACATTATTTAGATTTGCAAATATTGAATTTGGATTCCTTACTATGCTATTAGCACATATAACTTTTAATATACCTTATGTCATATTATCTATATTACCTAAACTTAAACAGTTAAATAGGCATTTAGCTGAGGCTGCAATGGACTTAGGAGCTACTCCTTTTTATGCATTGAGAAAAGTTATTATACCAGAGATAATGCCGGGAATAGTGACAGGAGCATTAATTGCTTTCACACTTTCTATAGATGATTTTGTTATTAGTTTTTTTACAACAGGACCGCAAGTTACAAATTTAAGTATTACAGTATATTCTATGGCTAGAAGGGGAATTAATCCAGTTATCAATGCATTATCTACTTTAATGTTTTTAAGTGTATTAGGATTATTAATTATAATAAATAAGAGAACTTCTAAAGATATGAAAAGTAGAGGTGATCTTATATGATGAAATTGAAGAAAATAATACTAATACTATTTACAATATCTATAATAAGTCTTGTATTTACAGGATGTAAAGAAAACAGAACTGTTTTAAATATATATAATTGGGGAGATTATATAGACCCTACTGTGATTGAGGACTTTGAAAATGAATATGGTATAAAAGTAAATTATAGTACTTTTGCTACTAATGAGGATATGTATGTGAAACTTAAATCAGGTGCAGGAAATTATGATATAGCATTTCCCTCTGACTATATGATTGAAAGAATGATAAATGAAGATATGTTGTATGAATTAGACAAAAATAATATCCCTAATTTTAAAAATATAGATGAAAGATTTACAGATTTATCTTTTGATCCAGGAAATAAATATTCAGTTCCTTATTTATGGGGAACAGTAGGTATACTTTATAATAAAAATGTAGTTAAAGAAAAGGTAAATAGTTGGCGGATACTATGGGATAAAAAGTATAAAGACGAAATAATTATGTTAGATAGTCAAAGAGATTCTATAGGCGTAGCACTTAAGAAATTAGGTTATTCTATGAATAGTAGAAATATAGGAGAATTGGAGAAAGCTAAAAAAGAACTGATAAGACAAAAACCTTTAGTATATACTTATGTAATAGATGAAGTTAAAGATTTGATGGTAGCAGAAGAAGCTGATCTAGCTGTAGTATGGTCTGGAGATGCTACAGCTGCAATTAGAGATAATAAGGATTTAGAATATATAATTCCTAAAGAAGGTTCAAATATCTGGTTTGACAATATAGTGATACCAAAAACTTCTAGAAATAAAAAGGAAGCAGAATTATTTATTGATTTTATGTGTAGACCAGATATAGCAGTAAGAAATACTGATTATATTGGATATTCAACGGCAAATAAAGAGGCTATAAAGAAGTTGCCAGAAGATATTAAAAATAGTAAAGTAGCTTATCCTAGTAATGAAGAGCTAGATAGATGTGAAATTTTTAAAGATCCATCAGACTTTATTACACAATACGATATAATATGGACGGAGATAAAAGCAGAGTATTAGTATTTACTATGCTATTAATAAAATTAGATTTTGTGTAATAAAATTATTTTAGGGTAACAATTAACTAGTTAGATATTTAACATTAGTGAGGAGATGGTCTTATGGATATAAAAAAAGTTGATTATTTGATTATAGGAAATGGAATTGCAGGTTTGGCAGCGGCAGAAGAAATAAGAAAGAATGATGATAGAGGGACTATTACTATAGTGTCTAATGAACCTTATTGTACTTATTATAGAGTAAAGCTTACTGAATGTTTATGCAAAGAAGTTGAAGATGAAGATATTTTAGTTAAAAAAGAAGAATGGTATAAAGAAAAGAATATTGAAGTAATATTAAATAAAATAGTTGAAGAAATAGATGTAAATAATAACATA
The DNA here is from genome assembly GCF_024623155.1 of Anaerosalibacter massiliensis. Lineage (NCBI taxonomy): Bacteria > Bacillati > Bacillota > Tissierellia > Tissierellales > Sporanaerobacteraceae > Anaerosalibacter > Anaerosalibacter massiliensis. The sequence goes on along the minus strand of NZ_JANJZL010000020.1, from coordinate 3,557 downwards.
ATAAAAATAGATGATGGAAGAAAGGTACAATATGGAAAGCTACTATTAGCTACAGGAAGTAGGCCCTTCATACCTCCGGTAGCAGGTAAGTATAAAAGAGGGGTATTTGCCCTTAGAACATTTAACGATTTAAGGTATATCCAAAATTATTTTTCAAACTGTAAGAAAATTACTATCATTGGTGGAGGACTTTTAGGCCTCGAGGCAGCTTGGTCTATAAAACAATTAGGTAAAGAGGTAGATATTATAGAACATTCTACTTATCTACTTGGAAGACAATTAGATGAAGAAATTTCTAGAAAACTAGAACAAAAGTTAAGAAATACTGGATTCAATCTCTATTTAGATTCTGCAGCTGAAGAAATATTGGGGGAAGATGTGGCTACAGGTATAAAACTAAATGAAGATAGGAAGATTTCTACAGATGCTATATTGTTTTCATCAGGTATAAGATCAAATTTAGATTTAGTCAGAGATACTAATATAGAGTTTAACAGAGGAATACTAGTAGATAAATATTTAAAAACCAATATAGATAATATATATGCTGCGGGAGATGTAGCGGAAGTTGAAGGGGTAGTATTAGGACTTTGGACTGCTGGAAATGAACAAGGGAAAATTGTTGGGGGGAATATGACAGGAAATATGAAAGAATACATATCTCCAACACCTTTTACTACTTTAAGAATTGGTGATATATCCTTATTTTCTGCAGGTAATGTAAAAGAATTTGATAAAGTTTACGAGCATAAAGATGGAGAAAATATACATCATAAGGTATTTGTTACTAATGGAAAAGTTACAGGAGTTATACTATTTGGAGAACTATCCAAAATGATTAAAGCAAAAAAAGCAGTAATGGAAGGTATGGATATAGAGAAATATCTTGAAAAATAATATTAAAAGAAGACCCTAGAATTTTCTAGGGTCTTCTTTTAATATAAAACTATACTTTTTGTAGAATAATCAGATATAATATTAATATAAGTATCTTTATGGGGGAATTTTAATGGAGATAATCCTTTCCAATTTGATAATTTGCATTATATAAAAAGTTAAGAGGAATCTATGAGGCTTAACCATTACACTTTTCCAAAAGTAATTATATCATCAAGTGGGATGTGTACAGTTGGAAGGATTCGTCATCATCTAAAACATAATTTATGGCAAAGTAGAAATAGTTTGGTTTTTGTAGGATATCAGGTAGAGGGAACTTTAAGAAGAAAGATATTAGATGGAATAAAAAAGACTAAGATTTTAGGTGAGGATATAGTCATAGAATCTGAAATACATGATTTAAAAGGTTTTTCAGGTCATGCAGATCAAAAATTTTTACTTAATTGGATAAGTAAATTTAAAAAGAAACCAAAAAAAAGTTTTTATAGTTCATGGAGAAGAGAAATCTTCTAAGGAATTTGCAAAATTAATTAAAGAAAATTTTAAACTTGAAATTATAATACCGAATATTGGAGATGCTTTTGAAGTAAAGGAAAGTTTAGTTCAAATCCATACTGGTGAGGCATTAGAACCTATTAAGCAAAAAGAAGACATAGAAAAAGAGTTGCAAGAAGTATATGACCAATTTGAATCAATTATATACAGGATCGATGAATTAATAGAACCAGAATTTTTAGAAAAAGAATATAATAAATTAAAAAATGATTTGTTAGAATTACAACAAAAGCTTATGGATGTAAATATGTTAATTGGCAAATGATAAAGGAGCGATTTAATGGGACAGAAAAATAAGAAGAAGTTTAAAAAATTAGAGTTTGTTATAAGCAATGTTATAATGTGGCTAGAATTAGGTCTTGCACTTTTTATATTAGCAGCAGTTGTAATAAGCTGTAAAGACATGTTATCATTAATATATAAAATATTTGCGACAGAAGCCTTAGGCTCTTATGAAATCTTACAAGGGTTTCTTTCCCATATACTTCTATTAGTAGTAGGACTTGAACTGGCTCTCATGCTTATTAAGCATCATCCAGGGAGTGTACTGGAAGTTATGCTATATGCAATTTCAAGGAAAATGCTTATAAGTTCATCTACAACTTTGGAAATGCTTTTAGGAGTAATAGCTTTAGGAATAATATTTTTTATAGATAAATATTTACACGTGAAAAATTTGGAGGATTGATGAATAGTATAGGCTGAGGCTTATATTTAAATATATTATAATTTGAAAAAAGGAAGAAATAATATAAAAGAACTAGGGAAATAAACTACCCTAGTTTTTTTAATAGGATATAAATTAAAATTTTTGCATATAGATATAGAAGATAGTAGTGGAAAGGGGGGTTTGTATGTATGATAATTTTATGACACCTGATACATTAAGTACCTTTGCGGGGTTAGTAGCTGCAGTATCTATTATAGTCCAGTTTACAAAACCACTCATAAAAAAGAATTTTGTTGATGGAGCTGTAAGAATTTACACATTTATTATTTCTATTATTTTAACATTTATTTTTGCTAGAACTGGAGAAGGAATTCAAGGTGTACTTCTCACAACAATAAATTCAATCCTAATTACTATGACATCAATGGGAATGTATGAAACTATAGCTGATCCAAAAGCACAAAAAAGCAAATAGTATAATTATATAGATAGTTTAGTTTTAATTAGTAATATATTTATCATTAAAAGGATATTTATCAACTAATTCTCCTAAAGCAAAAAATCTTTTTCCAGTTTTAGAAGAATGATAACAGGTCATTAAAGAAATTATTGGTTTACCTTTTTCTTCAGATTTATAATCATCAAGCATGTCCATAGCGTTGTCAGGAACTACAATGGTGTCATATATTTTATATTCATATATATAATTTTTATCTGATATAATAACTTTGGTTCCTATTTTTATATCCATAAGGCTACCAAATAATAAATTCTTGTTCTTCATATTATGACCTGCTAAGGGATAATTTCCTTTTCCCATTGATTGTTCAGGCTTCATAGTAGCAGCTCCAGATATAAGATTGGCATCTGTTAAGCCTTTAAATATTGGAAGTTCAATTCCTAAATCAGGAACTATTAATACTCCTATTACAAGATCCTTATTATAATTCATTGTGCCATTTATAACAGCTTTTATATTTACATCTTCTACACTAGAGAAATCAAAATCTGCCTCTTTTTTATTATTTTCACTCATATTTTTTTCTGTTATTTCATCTAAAGAGGCGGATTTATTATGGTATTTTATTATTTGTTCTGTTAAAAAAGGGGTCAATATTAAAATAATACCAACTATAATTAAAATAATAGATAATGTTTTTTTCAATTTTTTAACCTCCAAATAAAAAATTATGATTCCAATAATAGAATAAATCACATTTTGCTAATATAATAAATATGCCCTTAAAATAATATTTTAATTTGAAAAAGGAGTTTAAGCTTAAAAGCCTAAACTCCTTTTTAGTATTCTGGTGCCGAAGGAGCGACCCTATAACTATTCGCACCACTTTGTGGTGCTCTTACAAAAAAATCTATTTCATAAGTTTCCTCATATATTCTTATTTCTCTAACAAATGAAGAAACAATCTTTTTTAAA